>CAJPTS010000178.1 GCA_905373625.1 Bacteroidia bacterium | reverse complement strand
CAATTTTATTAATGATGTACCGAGAAACTACCTGACTTACGGCGACGAGTTTGGTGACATGGCGCGCGCCATCGAAACTTTAATTTGTCGAATGCAGGAAACACTCAGGGTGATACTACACGGGGCTGATGAAGTAGCCGTGGCAAGTGACCAACTCAATGCAAACTCACAAAGCTTGTCACAGGGAGCAAATACGCAAGCTGCTAATGCCGAAGAAGTGAGTAGTGCCATGGAGGAGATGGCCGCCAACATTGACAGTAATGCGGATCGGGCAAAGAGCTCACAAAATTTATCTAAGGACTTGGGTGACCGTTTACAAGAATTGGGGGGTGAGTCTCGTGCATCCTTAGAATCTGTTGAGACGATCGGGGAGAAGATTCGCGTTATACGCGAGATTGCAAATCAAACGAATATCTTAGAGCTTAATGCAGCGGTTGAAGCGGCACGTGCTGGAGAACACGGACGAGGTTTCTCGGTTGTGGCTGCCGAAGTCCGGAAATTAGCAGAACGAAGCAATGAGGCCGCCAATGAGATTGTAACGCTCTCATCGCAATCTATGGGGGCTACTCAGAAAGCGCATGAGACACTAGACTCTGTGCTGCCCGATATGGATCGGACGCGATCGATAATGGAAGAAATCGCCATTGCGAGCGAAGAACAACGAAGTGGAGTAGGGCAAATCAATATGGCGATTATGCAGTTGAACGAGGTGATACAGCACAACGCATCATCTAGCGAAGAGGTGGCTGCCAATGCCAACAAGCTGCACGACGAGGCTGAAAAGCTCAAAAAAGCTGTACAATATTTTGTTATAGAATAACACACTCGAATTACTCGTCTATTACTACTCTGTTATGTTTAATTTCATGCAGAGGCAAGATGACACTGGTTATTTTGCCTCTGTTGTTTTGCCTCGGGGGCAACAATTGAAATCGGGCATCGCCGTTTTAGTGCAAAGTGCGCTGTAGAAAGAAAGCGCAATTTGCTATTCTTTTCATGTAAATATCTCAAATATTGATTTTAGGAACTCCAGAATAAAAGATTGCATCATGGAGAAAAAAGAATTTTACCCTTGGCGTACCATCGCCTCCTTCTTGTTAGTACTTTTTGCCATGCCGCTCGGACACGCGCTCATGATACTCATGGAAAAGTACATGGAGGAGGGCACAATGCACCTAGCGGGCTTTTTAATGGGCCTAGTGGGGCTCATCATGGTAATAATCGGGGTAGTAGTCAAAGGAGATACGCGTCAGACACTTTGGGGATTATTTGGGGGGCTGCTTTTTTGGACTGGGTGGGTCGAATTCCTTTTTATGTACTACGCGCGTCGGTACGGAGTGATGCCCGAAATGGAAAATGGTGAGATTGTAACCAAACCCGAATATCTGATTCTCCCCGCCACATTTGGGCTCTGGATGATGATTATGACCATGTATGTCTTCAGCACCAAAAATGGCTGCGATTTCATAACATGGATTCAGAAGGTATGTTTTGGTAAAAAGCAAAATACCATTGCTCCCAATGCCATGACGCGACATACGAGCATAGTGACATTCATGGAAATAAACACCATGCTATGGGCGCTGTACCTTTTACTAATGTTCTGCTATGACAAGAATTTCCTTGGCGATCACCACCCAGTAACCTACCTTGTCGGCTTAGGTTGTTTTATCGGCTCAATTTTTATGTTCCGAAAACAGCTCCGCATCGCGCCTTGGGGGGCTAACATTCGTATGGCCATCGCCACCGTCATTATCTTTTGGACGCCGATCGAGATTCTGGGACGCATCAATTTCTTCAAAGAATTTTGGGTAGAACCAGAACAATATGCTCTGCCGCTTTTTGGCATCTTGCTTACGTTCGTCTTATTGTGCGTTTATTTCTGGTTCAAGAGTGCAAGACGGAAGGCGAAAAATAAATAGGAAGACCGCGTGCCGAATGTTTATTTAGTCGCACCATCGGAAATGTGCGTGCGGAATGCGCAGTCTGGTACGTGAGTTGAGGCACGTAACAAATCGGAAATCAAAGCGTTATTTTTGAAAAGTAGGGAGAAAAACGCTAAAATAGGGGGCTGACTTTGGTTTTGACAGCAGGTAGAATGGTAGTGTAAGCATGCCGAGCGTTGTACGTAGTGCTCGTAAAAGAAAATGTGCGAACGAATTAAATGGCGAAAATTCTTTTGCTCTCGCTGCGTAATTAGCCTTGTCTAATTTGCTTAATCCGCACACGGAGATTGTGCGGACGAGATGTCCCACAGGAAGCATTAGTCCTGTTGCGTTCTGGTTCGGGGCACTGGAAATACAGGAATAGGAGAGCGGGCGTTCCGACTGCCCTCCGAAAATTTAGGAACTAGGGGTGGTATTGGGTGTCTCTGTCCGTTGCCATCTCGACAACTAATCAGAGGCTAAGCATGTAGAAAGCAGTAGTGTTCCTTGTTTGGACGCGGGTTCGATTCCCGCCAGCTCCACAACTTTACTCGAGGGGAGGAAATGCTACGTGGATATTTTGTTGCTCTTTTATGTGTCATGACTCTAGTGACACAGGCTCAGTTGCGGGAGCTCTCATTAGAAGAGCTTTATGGCGATAAAGCCAAATTCTCACCCGCAGGTGTTTCCTATCCGTACGCCTTACGAGATGGAAAGCATTACACGACACTTGATCCTAAGCAAGGAATTCTTATTTCCAGTTTCGCTACAGGAAAAACGGTGGGTACGGCTCTAAATTTCAAAGATTTACCAGACTCCATCGGTCAAGTCGAATCCTACTCCTACAGCGCAGATGAGCGCTATCTTTTATTAGAGACGAAATCGGAGTCCATCTATCGGCGTAGCGCTGTGGCAGAGTACTGGATCTACGATCTGAAGGAAGCACGAGCACAGCGTCTCTCCCAAGGGGGCAAACAACGCCTTGCTACTTTTTCGCCCGACGGGAAGAATGTGGCTTTTGTGCGAGATAATAATATCTACGTGGTAGATGTGCTCTCGGGAAGCGAAGTCCAGATAACACAAGACGGTCTTCGCAATGAGATTATCAATGGGGCTGCTGATTGGGTCTATGAGGAGGAATTCGCATTAAGCCGCGCACTGTGGTGGTCGCCAAACTCGGAGAGGCTCGCATTCTTACGTTTCGACGAGAGTAAAGTTCCCGAGTACAGTATGATGTATTACGACTCATTGCTCTATCCGAATGTTTATAGCTACAAATATCCTAAAGCTGGTGAAGCAAACTCTGTAGTGACTCTACATGTCTATAATATAAAGGATGGGCAACGACTACAGGTCGACGTGGGGAAGGAGACCGATCAATACATACCCCGTGTGGTGTGGTCGCCGAGTGGTGCGCTGTGTTATCTGCGCGAGAACAGGCTACAGAATCAGATTGAGATTCTAGAAGCCGATTTGCAAACGGGTGCGTCAAGGCTTGTGTTCGCTGAAAGTGATGCCTGCTATATAGAAGAGCCGACGGACTGGTATCTTACTTTTCTTGACAGCGGAAAGCAGTTTATAATCCCCAGTGAACGCTCAGGTTATAGACAGTTATATTTGTGCAGTTGGGATGGCTCTACGCCCCCCAAGGCACTAACACAAGGCGAGAACGAAATTGTTGAGGTATGTGGGTATTCGCCTAAAAACAAACGAGTCTACTATCGGGCTTATGACAACTCGCCTTTGCAGACGGCACTTTACAGCATAAAGACAGATGGTAGCGATCTGCGTAAAATGTCAGAAGGCGAGGGGAGCGTGTCTGTGTGGTTCAATAATAGTATGACCTATTACATCCAGACTTTCAGCAATGCACAGCAGGTACCGCAAATCACCTTACACACGCAGGATGGAAAGCGCGTACGTATCTTAGAAGATAATAAAGCACTACAGCAGAAGTTGTCTAACTATCATTTACCCGAAAAGAGATTTTTTACTTTTAAGACGCCTGATGGGGTGACGCTAAACGGCTATATGGTACTGCCTGTTGCTTTTGACAGTACGATGGTTTATCCTGTAATGATGTACCAATATTCGGGACCGAATTCGCAGAGCGTGTTAAACAAGTGGAAGTTTGGTTGGGATGAGTTTCTTGCCAGCCGCGGGTGCTTGGTGGTCTGCGTAGACGGACGTGGTACGGGGGGACGCGGAGTCGCTTTTCGGAAATGTACTTACGGGCAATTAGGG
>CAJPTS010000177.1 GCA_905373625.1 Bacteroidia bacterium | reverse complement strand
GAAAAACTGGTAGAGATATTGGAAGTATAGGGGTAGATATGGAGGTTTCTTTAATAAAAATATGCAGTTATGGAAAATCTGAAATGCCAACTAACCTACCGAGCAGAATTGTGCTATGCCGTGTGCCTAGATAAAGATCCCATAGTGAGCGAATTAGTGCTGACAAACTTGAGCAATACGCGATTGGAAAACTTACTACTCACGCTTAGTATAGATAATATCGGGAGTTCTATTTTCCAAAAGCTCGTAGATCATATTGCTGCTCATGAATCGTTGCACATAGTAGAATATCTGCATACGCTTAGCATAGAGCAAAATGCGTTGAAGCAGTGCACAGAACGTATGGATACCGCTCTGCGGCTTACCATAACAGACCCTACAGGAACTACAGTACACTCCGAGCTTTACCCGATAGCATTATTGCCGTACGACTACTATTTGCCGAATGCAAATAAACCAGAACGCCTCGTCGAGTTTGTTACCCCAGATAACCCTGCTCTTGTCGCAATTTTGCAAAAAGCCTCCTATATACTCGCTCAGTGGACAGGCAATGGCGCTTTTGACGGCTATCTGTCTGACGATCCGAACCGTGTGCGCAAGATGGTGGCGGCTGTCTATTATGCTATAGTACAAGAACAACTAATGTATAGCCCCCTCCCACCGAATTATGATCAAAAAGGGGTACGTATACACATGTGCGACTCGCTTTTCTCGCAGCGTACGGCAAATAGCGTAGAGCTCAGCATCCTTTTAGCGGCTTGCCTTGAAGCGATCAATCTGCACCCGCTTATTCTCCAACTTCCCTACCATGCTTTGGTGGGCGTTTGGCTTGTAGAATCAACATTCCCCAATTGTGTCATAGACGATGCTACGTTTATTTCAAAGCTAAGCTCCGAGGGTATCAACAACATAGAGTTAGTAGAAACGACTCTAATGCTAAAAGATCGATATGCTGATTTCAATGCTTCTGTAAATGCTGCGCGCCAGCGCATAGCTTGTCGCTCACAACTTACGTGTATTGATATTAAGCGATATCGGCTAATCTCAGTGCCGCCCACCTCGCAGCCTATTCCGAATGAAATGGGAGTCGGAACAGCGTCGTCACAAAAAGAGAAGCTGCCAGAACTCCCCCCCGACGAACTTCGTACGGTCGCTGTAGCCGAAGATAAACCCACCGTAGGTGGTAAACAGGCAGTATGGGAACGCAAACTTCTGGATCTCTCATTACGCAATCCGTTAGTTAATACGCGCGCTACACGCAATATGCTCCCATTATATGCCGTAAATCTCCCTGAATTGGAAGATAGGCTTGCCGACCGATACGAGTTTACATTACTTCCACGACCAGAAGAATGGGAAACGAATGCGGTCAGTGCGGATTTCTTTTGTGCACAAAGTTTAGATTCGCCCATCGCGGTACTGGCTAACAACGAACTAAAAGCACGTAGACTCTATACGCGTTATAAAGCGACCGAATTTTCAACTGCTATCGTGCACATTTTCCGTGCTGCTCGTACCTCCATGGAGGAGAATGGTGCAAATACACTCTACTTAGCGCTCGGTATGCTACGTTGGTATGAAAGCGAGACGAGTGAGGTGGCTCGTTATGCCCCCGTGGTTCTAATTCCTGTAGAACTAGTTAAGAAGTCTTCGCGCCAAGGCTACGTACTTCGTTCACGCGACGAGGACAGCCTGATTAATATCACGCTATTAGAAAAGCTACGTCAGGACTTTGGCATCAATATAGGCGGCTTAGACCCTCTGCCGCGCGATGAGCACGGACTAGACATTCCGCTCATTTATTCTACGATCCGTAGGGCTATTCTAGAGCAAAGAGGCTGGGATATTGTAGAGGTGGCGCTTGTCGGTCTCTTCGCTTTTAGCAAGTTTGTGATGTGGAATGACCTCCACAATAATGCGAATAAACTCGCGCATAACAAGGTTGTACAGAGTCTACTATCGCAACAAAATGTTGATATTGAATCTCTTGCCGCTGAGGACGACAGCAGTAGCTACAATCCCGAGGACATCGCCCTTCCCGTCAGTGCAGATGGTTATCAACTTGAGGCAGTTATGGCGGCTACTGCGGGGAAAAGCTTCATTCTACACGGGCCTCCAGGTACAGGGAAGTCGCAGACCATTACTAACATAATTGCTAACGCGTTGTTTCATGGACAGAAGGTTCTGTTTGTTGCAGAGAAGATGGCAGCACTCTCTGTTGTACAAAAGCGCTTAAATCAGATAGGACTAGAGCCCTTTTGCTTGGAACTCTTCTCGAACAAATCTAGCAAAACAGAAGTACTCCGCCAGCTTCAAACTTCAGCCGATATTGCCCAGTATCAGCGCGTGGAAAACTACACGGCAGAGGCGGAACGCCTGCGCACTTTACGTCAGGAGCTTGCGGATTTCGTAACGCTTATGCATGAGCGTCAACCAGTTGGTTGTTCACTTTACGACGCCATCTCGCGCTACATGCGCCTAGCAGAGCAGTTTGCCACTCTTCCAACTGGTTTTATCATAGAACACCCGCAGAAGCTTTCGGCAGAAGCCTTTGCTGCACTGGAAAGTAACCTTGAGAAGCTGCAAGACACCGTAAATGTCTGTGGAGGTATAGCTAACCACCCTCTCCGAGGAGTTGGTCGCATAGATTATACGCCGCTATTAGAACAAAAGATCGCAGAACAATTATCTGCTATACTGCAACTTCTGGAACGCTTTTATCCGCTTTACAAGCAAATTTCAGCACAACTTCTTGGTGGCTTAGCGCTGTGTAGTAAACAGTCGCTGGAGGCGTTTAATAACCTCATTATTAAACTGTTGACTGGCAAAGAGGTGTTACTCGGTGTACTGCGTGCGCATGAGCCTCAAAAAGCATACCTAGTTGCTATAAGATTAGCACTGCAGGGAAAAGGATGGATGAAAATTCGCAACAAGATATTAAGCCGTTACGATCCTCGAATTCTTGAAGAAGACATCTTACCTCTGGAGCGCAATTGGTTTGAAATTCGCAATAAGTGGTTACTACCGCGAATTTTTGCAACACAGAAGTTTTGTAAACAAATATCCTTCTACCGATTACAGCACGCGCCCGTATCTAGTACAGAAGTGTCTGGCTTACTAGAAGATTTACATACATACCATGCCGCAACAAATGCGCTTACACAGCTCTCCAATGAGCTAGAACAATACCTCGGAACGTTCTGGGCGCAAGAAAACACTGACTGGAAGACTCTCTCTTCTGCTTTACAAACTACAGAGGCGGTTTTAGCGCTTCTTTTCAACTTCACCAGTGCAAGTTTGCCGTTAGCGCAGCTTTCTGCCACTCTTGCAAATGGTTTAGCAGACGGCCTGTCTAACTGCTTACTACAAAATCACGCGACGTGGCAGAAGTACATAGACGCTTACCAAGAGTTTGCTGTGCTTGAAAGCGCATTTTATGCGTTACTACCGCATAATTCGCTCGATGAAATTACAGATTACATAGCGTGTACACACGAATTTTACGAACGTCTGTATTCAAATGTAAGTAAGCTCCGCGACTGGGAGAACTGGCTTGAGCAGCGCGATCTCATTGCAGATAAAGGCTATAAATCCTTTGTACAAGGAATAGAAACAGGGCAAATACCTCCTGCTCTTCTAAAAGAGCGCTTCTTGTGTGTATTTTACCACACCGTTATTTTAGAAGTAGTGAGTAACCACCCACAATTGGCACACTTCAACAGTTCTTTGTTTGAACAGGAAATAGAGCGCTTTCGGCGTCAACATGAGTTGTTTGAAAAGTATACGCAGCTTGAGCTTTTTGCCCGCCTAGCCGCATCTCTGCCCGCAATGCAGACAGACGCGAATAGTAATTCTGAACTAGGATTTCTACAGCGCAATCTGCGTAACAACGGACGCGGCGTACCTCTTCGTAAATTGTTTGAAGGTTTACCAACTTTGCTCCCACGCCTCAAGCCGTGTATGCTTATGAGCCCTATCTCCGTGGCACAATACATAGACTTAGATGCCATGAAGTTCGACCTTGTAATATTCGACGAGGCATCGCAACTACCGACCTGCGAAGCGATAGGGGCTATCGCACGTGGGAAGAATGTTATTGTGGTAGGAGATCCGAAACAGATGCCGCCGACGAGCTTCTTTGTCTCAAATAAAGAGGATGAGGACAATCTGGAGCTGGAAGATCTCGAATC
>CAJPTS010000176.1 GCA_905373625.1 Bacteroidia bacterium | reverse complement strand
GTTGCCATTGTTTGCGCAGGCAGTGGGGGGTATGAGGGAACGCCTATAGTGTTGTCTGGTGGCGTACTGCTGTTATTAGGTAGCACTTCGATATTTCCCCCGAGCTCGCTAATGAGCTCCAAACCATTGTTGTAAACGAGAAGCTGATAGACACCTGCGGGCAAATCTATTTTTTTATCCAACATAAACTCTTTCGTCTCGCCAGATGTAACAACCGCAGGGCGCAATGTAAAGTCATCTACCACACTCACGCTCCCCCCCTTTTCTTCTTGGAATACTACCATTAAGTTAAGCGGGACATCTGGATTGCCTGCGGCAACACTTACCGAGTATTTCATCTTAAAATGCTCGCCTTTCTTCAAGCGAAAGTTGGCAGCAAGGCGTTTTACCGTGTATTGTGAAGTAATATTGTCAGAGAGTACAATCTTTTGAGAACTATGATGCTCGGTGGGTACGGAAACGGTCTGATTTCCGTGCCATGGAAGCCGTTTTGTGCCTAAGTTTAAGTTTTGTGCATCGTAAAAGAAATGAATGTACTGAAAAGAGCTTTGCGGCATTTTGGCTGTAAAAATACGTTCTTCGGTTGTGCCAGGATCTATGCGCATATAAGATAAAAAGGGAAGAGTTAGCGCACTGGTTATTTCAGGCGTTTGTTCACTCGATGTGAGCATGACTGCCAAAGGACAGTAATAGGTTTGTGTGCCCGAATTTTTTACGGTGAGGCGAAAAGTCGCTATCCGCCCAGGGCGAACCTCTGAAGGGGTAACCGAAATTGCAAGCTTCGGTTTCATGTCCTCTTCCGATACTATAAGCGCGTCTTCCGTAACCACTACGGCAGAAATTCGCTTCTCGTTCCATCGTCTGTTTGCTACGATATAATCTTTTGTTGCAGTCTCATAAATCGCAGCATGTAGGGTGTACTTCCCCACTGGTAAATCTTTTAAGTTCAGCGCTACCGTTTGCTCTCCAAAAATTCGTTTATTGCTCTTCATCAAGATAGGTGGTGTATTCGTGTGAGCTTGTAACACCTGTTGCCCATCATGCTGCATGAGCACTACGGCATAATTACCCACAATGGGCGAAAAGGCTCTGTTATACATCCCTTCCACTATGCAGAGCAATTGTTTGGATTTTGGGAAACGTCCCAATTCTATCTTTAGATTGCGGTCGCAGTATACCTCTTTCAATTCTTTAGCATCAGGCGCATTTACCAAGGGCTGCATCCCGATAATCATACTCCCCGCAAAATTGTACAGCATACCATTTGTTCCGCCATCTCCCGTACCTACCGATTGAAGCAAGAAGTAACCATTGGACTCGCCCCCCCAGCCCCAATTTAGATGAAAATAGCCTTGCCCGTCGTAACCATCGCATACAAATTCGTGTGCTGTATTGACAATTGTCATACCTCCCATAGGTACAGGACGCCCCGCTTTCAGCTCATCTATAAGCAGGCGTTGCCATTCCACTATACTATGTTCATCTGTTATATAGTGACGCAGTGTTTTGGCGTAATAGAAATTACGACGTAAGGCTTCAAAGGCATAGTGAGGCGTAGTGCTACTCTCGTCTACTTGAAACTTCATTCTAGAGGCATACCCTACATCGCGCATGAGTCGTGCTACAGCATAGCCTTGTTCTTGTGTATACGCTTGTGTCGCATAGTCTCCGATCATTGCCTGCCAATTGTAGGGCGCTTCAGAGGCGAAATCTATCTCTTTATCAAGGTGTTTTATTTTTCCACTCCCCTTAGGTGGCCAAGCATAGTAGCGCATGACTTGTGCAACTGCTGTAGCAACACAACCCGTAGGAGCATGCTTTTCGACATTATCCTTGGGCGACCATCGCATAGGACTGTACCAGTTATAGGGAGCAAACTGACTCCAACGAATCTTTGCAAGGAGCGGCTCTACTACATCGTTAGGGGCAAGAACA
Organism: Bacteroidia bacterium; assembly: GCA_905373625.1. Lineage (GTDB taxonomy): Bacteria > Bacteroidota > Bacteroidia > Bacteroidales > CAJPTX01 > Bacteroides_D. The sequence continues at coordinate 2,262 of CAJPTS010000176.1, read as the reverse complement.
GGCGCGGTATAAACATCTGCAGTATTCGCGCGTCTCTTTTGTACAAGTTGTGCATAGCTATCTAGTATTGCTTGAAACTCGGGAGTAATCGCCTGCGGAAAAACATTATCCTTCGAATAGGCTAAAATAGGCTCTACTGCGTCGTCGCCCGCTACAACTACCCACCCCGTGCCACGAGCAGCCCCAAATATGTAGTAATCGGATGTATTTTGCTTACCACGAATTGGGCGTCCAGAACTTGTATGAAGTAGGCGTACTTCTTGCGCACTACTGCGTCGTCGGTGTATCTGTAGAAGGTGCGTGGCTGCCAATTGGGCGGCATGTTGCACACTAATGGGAGCTGCCTCAGCAATAGAGGTCGCGAGGATACCAAACAATACCACTAACAAGAACAAATGTTTATAGAGTCGCATTATGCCCAAATTTCATACAGATTACCAACAGTGTATATACCACCGTGTCCTGCGAACTGTTGCAGTTCTCCCATAAAACTAGTGATAAACCATCACTACTCTTTGATAAAGTTAAAGAGGAAAGAATATTGCCCCGATAGAGGGTACACTACACAGGTAAAGACGTTGCGACACAAAAACAGATTTACACTGATGTAATGCAAATTACAGATGTTCTCACAGTGCAGATCATTGCTTTTGTTGCCCTCTTTTTAGGTAACGTTTTAGAAAAAGAAAAAGGAGAGTGAGCAGCACAGCTCCTGGAAGTATGGAGCTGCCAGCCCAAAAATAAAGCCACTGCATTTGTACAGGGTAGGCAATAACAACAGCATGAAGAAGTAAAAATCCGATAACTATCAAACTGTAGGGACGCTCTGCAACCATTTGCTGCTTCACTGTTGCTCCATTACTTTTTTTGCTTTTCCAGAAGCGAGTAGGCAAGAATGAAACAAGGATGGAGCTTAGTTCCATAAAGGGCGCAAGTAGCCAAATTTGAAAGAAAGCTTCTTCACGTTCAGCATAATTCCACCATATCCATAGCCAACTAAACAATACAAAAACGAACAATCGAATTGCAATGAGCCCCACTTGCATTTCTACCTTTTGGGTTGTTTCAAGCTTCATGGTAATCTCTGTGTTGTAAAATTTTCACTACGAAAGGTAGCAAATTTGGGAGACTATAAGAGGGGAAAATACATTTAGCCGAAGCACTCGTATCATGTACAACAATGCACACGGGGATACAATTCCAATTTCCTCTTTGATTATGTACATTTGGGAAAGAAACGTACAGATCTAAGAAGAAATGAGCCAGTACAACACCCTACAAGAAGAGGAATTAAAAATTCGGATTGCAGAGCAATTTTTTGCCTCGTATGATTGTGGCAACCGCATTGGCAAAATAGATTTTTGCGTTACCCAAATACAAGACGCAAAGCATCCTACTGAGGGACGAGAAACGGTTTCGTTGCTTTGGGCTGAAGCTAAGCGTGGTATTGTGACAGATATTTACAAACCTCTCGTGCAACTCATCCTCACTATTGGTAAAGCACGAACCTTTGAGACCTATCTACCGCCCCCATTTCTTGCCGCGTTCGATGCCGAAAAGATCGCATTTATTCCATACAAAGAAATTCTATCCTTTTTCTCGCTCAACGACTTTAACTGGAATGTTACTCCCTCTGATGAAAAGTCGCGTGAATTTGGCTTGCTATACGACGCTGTAAAAGCTACGTTAGATAAAACCGCCTACTTGTTTCGGTACGACACTCATGAAGCCGAGCTACGCGAGTTTATAAAGCAGCATTTGAGCGAGAGTTCGGAACTCATACAGATCAACAAGAACAACTTCGTGAGCATCTATCAACGATGGCTAGCGCAAGTGCAGCCGAGCATTGATGTTAACTGGGATTTGCTCAAAAAACGTGGACTAATAGATGGAGATTTCTTTCTAGCGGATTTGCTTTCTGAAAACAACCAGTCTATTAAAGAAGCGCTTTTCGTCCTGTTAAAAGATAATCGCTATGTAGTAGATAGAAAAGTGGATGCTAGCGGTCTCTTTACCTCCAGTGAGGTCTTTTTCAAAGACCAACAGAAAGCTCATGCGCAGTTTTGGAGTCTCTACCAACGCCCACCGAAAGAGGAGTATTGGGACTATATTATCAAACGTCGCGATCTCCTAGTACCACAGGATGTGCGCGAGCGAAAAGGCTCGTTCTTTACGCCCAAAATTTGGGTAGACCTCTCGCAAAAGTATTTAGCAGACGTGCTGGGCGAAAACTGGCAGGACGAATACTACGTTTGGGATTGT
>CAJPTS010000175.1 GCA_905373625.1 Bacteroidia bacterium | reverse complement strand
GTTCTGCAACGCCTCTTTTATTTTCTCCGCTGTTTATCTTGTTACTAGCGTCTCTACTATTTTATATACCTTTGAACAGAAACTAGAGACTAGAAAATGTGGCGTACGATAGTACTCTCTTTTGTGCTTCTTTTCTTAGGCGTCGCCTCCGTTTATGCGCAAGGCTCTTCAGATTCTATCGTTGCTCCACGGATTACGGTCGGCGAGGACGAGTTCTGGTTGCATACTGTTACAAAGGGCGAGACGCTTTACGCCATTAGCCGTAAATATAACGTAGCGCAGACCAGTATAGCTGCGGCAAACCCACAGATTTATTACGGCATTAAAGAAGGTCAACTCCTGCGCATCCCTATTCCCGAAGCACTCCGAACCAAAAAGGAGTCTACGGCTTATAAACTGCATCAGGTAAAAGCGGGCGAGAGTTTGTATGCAATAGCGCGACAATATGGCGTCTCCGTAGCTGCGATTCGGAGTGCGAATGCACTAATTTCAGATACGATCCAATTGAATGAAATCCTTCGTATTCCTGAGCAACACGCGCAAACAGATCCTACACTCCAACAAAGAGTACATGATGTGCAAAAGGGCGAGGGGGTTTACGGGATTGCAAAACGCTACGGTCTGACACAAGAGGACATCTTAGAAGCAAACCCATGGTTACGAGAGCGTCAATTGGAAGTAGGTGATAAACTAATTATCCCGCTGCCACAAGCTGAGGCTAACGGTGCAGGTCTAGCGCAGGAAAACGGGAATCAACCTTTTATACCTTGCGATTCCACCGCAGGCTTCCCGAAGTGGAAGGCGCTTAACCTCGTTTTAATATTACCATTTGAACTTGGGAAATCGCAGACCACGACCTCAGAAGACGAGATCTATGATATCGCAGCATCGGCGTCTCGAGGCTTAGCAGCGAATACCCGATATCTGGACTTCTACCAAGGGCTACTGCTAGCACTTAACAATTTCAGACTCTCAGGCTACAATATACGCCTACTCGTTTTTGACACGCAGCATTCGCCAACCGTTGTGCAGAAATTGGTACAAAGTGATACGTTGAAGAACGCAAATCTGATAATCGGACCAGTCTTTTCTAAAAATATTGCCCTAGTGAGTCAATATGCTGCGCAACGCAGAATACCACTCGTTTCGCCCCTCTCTGGCAGGACGTCCACCCTTGAACGCAACCCTTTGCTCTTTCAAGCTAATCCGTCCTTTTACACGCAATTAAAGACACTCGTAGACAAGACGGTAAAACAAGGAACTGCACGCATCATTGTCCTGCGGGAAGAGTCTTTGGCAGACCTGGATATGGCAGACAAGCTTGAAGCCTACTTGCGAGAACAAGCTCAACGTGTGACTCCGACGCCCTCCATAGAAATACTGCGCTATCCAAAAGGCGAAGCGACGGCAAAGCGCGCTGCACAGCTGCGTAAATTACTAGAGAACGAAAGGCATACAAAAGTTTTTATCCCCTCTAATAGCGAACCTTTTGTGAGCGATTTGTTAGGACAGCTTAATGGCATGTCGGTGTTGAAAAAGTCGGACTCGGTAGAAATTTATGGGATGTCGCGCTGGTTTAAGATGCGTAACCTTGACTTAGCGCAGCTCGGCACACTAAAAGTCACACTCTTTTCTCCGTTTTATATAGATTATTATTCGCGCGTGGTGCGAGATTTTATAGATAATTACCGCTCTCTGTATCGGTGCGAACCAAGCCAGTACGCCTTTCAGGGGTACGACATAGCAACATATTTTTTGGGTGCGCTATATAAGTTCGGAGAGAATTTCCAGTACTGTCTGCCGCGCTATAACGTTTCGCTTTTGCAAAACTATTTTGACTTCCGTCCTTTACAAGACATGGGCGCTTACGAGAGCCGTTCGCTCTATCTTTTGCGCTTTGACTTAGAGCGCGGTCTTGTCCCCCTACCGTAAACTCCCCATTTATTTTCAAGCTCTTTTTATACCCCTTCTCTCCTTTTCAAAATTTTCCATAATTGCATTCTAGAAGGGAATTCCTACGAAGAAGTGAGCCCAGAGGTCTCGGCTACCTTTGTGCATCTCCAACGATCCTTGCAATAGCCCAAAGCGGGTTGCACACCCCAAGGCAATGCCTCCCGAATAAATACCCTCGGAGAGAAAATCGCGCACAGTACTCTGCATATTATATACGCTAGAAGCGGTATATAGTGCGCCGACAACGGGGGTTAAGTATAATGAGTAGGGAAGGTGAAAACGCAGCGCAAATGAGCCTAATAAGAAGTTGTAAGACGGAATTTGACGGAAGCCCAGCCCTACAAAAGGTATATCTAACGCTTCGTCACGCACAGTTTCTTGTGTGCCCCCTATTTGAAACGAATAATGATGCCCCCATTGCGTAGAAGAAAGCCCTAATGCAAAGCGAGGATGTAGTGAGATATACTGCCCTAAGCGAATATTCTGCAAATAATTCGTATAAAAAGAGAGTGCATACGGCGAGCGGTCAAATTCTGCATTAAGTTCGTACCGTTGTCGGGAGGTTGTTTGAGGCTTATCATAAGCAATAGCGTGACGATGCGCTCCCGTTAGTTGTACATGCAGCAGATAACCTGTTTTGGCATAAAAAGGATGCTCGGTAGTATTCATACGATAGCGTATAAAACCGCGTATTTCGCCAGCCGAGATACGGGTCGGATCGGCACCGCCTAGTAGTTCTAAATAGGCACGTGAAGGTATTAAAAACGTTGAACGGTAGGCAACTCCGCCGTCTAGTAATGCCGAAGTACGGATCAATTTTCCGACAACGATATTCGCCTCTAGTTTGTATTTCATGATAGAAGCAATACGAGTTGCTGCCAAGTAGAGCGGCGTACGCGAGGTGATAAAATTGCCTTCTACATTGAGCATATAATTCTGCTTCGCACCGAAATAGTGAGTATGTTTAGCAATTAACTGGGGCTGCATGGCGGCTAAAAAAGCAAATTCGGCTCGTGTAGATCGCCAAATGGGGTTAAGTAGTTCTAAACGTCCGATAGCCCCAATCCCCCACTCATCGTTAATATGAGCCGCCAATCCAACAGATAACTGAGGGCGCGAGATGGGCATAATGCGCAGTACACTATCTTTCCCCAATTGGTAGGAGATTTGGTCAAAAAATCTAGTACTATAGATTTGGTTAATCGCATTTTCCACTTGTCTAGCATTGAGGCGTGCGGGAGTAGAAAGCCACTTGTGGGCAGCTAGTTCCACTTTTTTATGTTCCTGCCCGTTGGCGATTTCAACACGTTTCACCCAGTGTGTTGCTAACGTATCTATCCGTGGAATAATGGGCGGCGCTTCTATTTGATAGATAGAATCCGCAAGACGACGAAACGGAGCGCGAAAAGAGGCAGCAGCCTCATAACCGATACGTTCGATTTGTTGCCCAGCCGCAAAATTCATGGAAGAGTACCCCGTCAGATCGGGAGCCACGAGGTAGTCGCACCGTTTAAGATCGGCACGTGCCTTTTGAATACCCGCGAACATGGAGGCGTGTGTTAATATATCTTTGGCATCGCGGAGCGTGCCTGTTGGGTGCATTAGGTCAGGACCAGCATAGCTCCCAATTATGATATCAGCCCCCATACTGCGTAGCATGTCGTAGGGGAAATTGTCAGCGACTCCGCCATCTGTAAGTAGGACAGTGTCACTTAGTTGTACAGGCGTAAAGATGCCTGGAATAGCCATGCTGGCTCTAATTTCAGTAGGTAGATGTCCGCTACGCGCCATTCGGATCTTTCCTGAGCTTAGATTTACGGAAATACAGCCGAAGGGGACGGGCAGTTGATTGAAATCATCCGTGTCGGCATATTCCCAACTTAAACGATGAAAAAGGTTCAGGAGTAATTGGCTATTTATAAATCCGCGCGGTAGATTGAAATGCCCATTTTGCCACGTTAACGAGAGAAGCGAGCGGTTTACAGCGTGCTTTTGCTCATAAGTCACCGTGCGCAATGCTTCTGTATTAGAGAGCAGCATACTCCAATCTGTCTGAAGATTCAGCGTACTGATTTCGTCTGCCGTATACCCCATGGCATAAAGCGCCCCTAGAATTGCCCCCATGCTCGTGCCAGCTATATAATCAGGGCGTAGTCCCGACTCTTCCATAATTTTTAGCGTGCCTACATGCGCAAAGCCGCGTGCCCCTCCTCCGCTAAGGAGGAGACCTACGCGTGGGCGTCGAGAAGTCGCAGTGCTTGC
>CAJPTS010000174.1 GCA_905373625.1 Bacteroidia bacterium | reverse complement strand
CATTTACAACTGTGTCCAAGTTGTTTCGGACATAATCGCTCTCAAAAGACTGTGTGTAGAGTGCACGGCGGTAGTCTGCAACCTGCCGCTCAATTTTGGGATTATCTTTCCCTATTTTTTGTTCAGCATACCGATACAAGAGTGCATCTCGCACCCAGTTCTGAATATAGAGCTGTACCTCGCGGGCACTATCTTCTACACTTTTCCCCTCGTATAAATCGATCGGCACTTCATTGCGATACAATACGCCATTGCCAACCTGCACTAATACACTACCATCGGCAATCCCTTTATCAGCACATGCTGTAGCAATGAAGAGAAATAGTGCAGCTAACGGAATACTCAGCCAACGAAGACTAGACATCACGATTTTCCTTTTCTAGCTTTTCAAAGAGGGCTTCATCCAGAACAACCTTATACTGTTTGCGCAATTCCGCCAACCAGCGCTGCTCTTCCTCAGTTTGATAAAGGCGTAACAATTCGCCGCGCGCCTCATCTAAGCTCTTCTGCACATTCTTACGCACGTCAGTTACTCTAAAGAAAAAAGAACGGTTACCGTGCGTTAGTATAGAGCTACACTCCCCTTGCCATGTTACTGCCCCCGACGGGGTTCCATGGTTACCATAGTCAGCAAAATAAGACGTCCCAGCCTCATAGTTTGCCACTCGAAGTGTGATAGAATCTCGTTTCAAATCCCTCTTTGACACTTTGCTTGTGGGCGATTTACACAATTTTTCGCGGAGTAGTGACAATTTATCTTCTCCATTCTGCGCACTGTACTCCTCGGCTTGAAGGCGCTCTGCAAATACTAATTGCTTCTTGTTTTTTTTATACAATGCTTTGTATACCGACTCGGGGGGATTAGATTGCCAAAGCCGCGTTTCGCTTATATCAAACAATAACAAACCGTCATAAAATTCATTTAGCAGATAATCTAACTGCGGATTGGCGGCACGCACCTCTTTCTCGCATTGCGTGAAAACTACCGAATTAAGCAGTGTACGCGCTGCACTCAGTAACGTCTCTTTTTCAAAAGCAATTTTATTTTCGACGACGTAATCGTATAGATCTGCAAGAGGTAATTCGCTATTATTTGCCTCTATGCTCGCAAAAGGACGAGCGAGGAGTGATTGGGAAGGACGCACACTATCATTCATACCTACCAGATTTAAGACAGCGGCAGGATCTAACTTAGCGTTCACGCGCTCACACATTGTATTTACGAGCGCCTCCTTCCCCTCTAGGTCTATACCGATGCGCTGCAAACTTTGACGGATCGTCTCGCGCGTTGCTTCGTAACTTCCCACGGTATCTTTTTTAACTCGATAAATGAGATGCCACCCGAAACGGGTACGCACGGGCTCGGACAGATCTGAGTCGTTTTTCAAAGCAAAAGCATTATCTGCAAAGGCTGCTGGATAGCGTCCCGTAGTGACGGGGGGTAAAACACCGTTCGTAGCTAGTGAAGCTATATCTTGGCTATACTGGGCAACCAGATCATAGAAATTCTCTCCCCCATCGGTAATTCGCGAACGGATCATCAGCATCGTATCTCGGATCTCTTTGTCGCGTTTGGGATCGATATCCTCACGCGCCGCACGAAAGATGTGCGCAACGGTTACAGTACCATTAGCAGGTCTGCGCCGATTCACCCGAATCAGATGATAACCAAAATTTGTACGCACGGGCAACGAAATAGAATCCACGGGCGTATTGTAGGCGGCGAGTTCAAAAGGATAAACCATGGTAGATGCGCCAAAGAAGCCCAAATAGCCGCCATTTGTAGCCGCGGAAGGGTCATCACTATAAGCGCGTGCGAGACTATCAAAAGAAGCCCCTTTTAGAAGGCGTTGACGCAGTTCTAAGGCGCGATTATAGACGGCACTATCTTCGGCATCCGTGGGCACAAATAATAGAATATGTGACGCCTCAACCTCCCATTTCATTCGTTCGTACGCCTCATGATACAAACGCTCTCGTTTGGCACTATCTAAAAAATAGGGGGTCAGCTGCACGACGCAATACTGCTGATACTCGTTACGAAACGAACTCCTATTCTGTAGCCCCTGCGCTTTTGCATCAGCAACTTTCAGGCGGTAATTGATGTAGGTCTCTAAGAAATCGCGCATAGTTTCAGGCTTGGCTACTCCCTTGTATGACTTATGTTTTTGCCATAAGTAAAGGAATTCGTCGCGCGATACACTATCAGCCCCCACAATCAAGAGCGGAGATTCGGTAGCGAAGACACGCCCAACAATAGCGCTCAGTACCAATAAGGAGAGAAACCAACGCATGGAATAATACATTTCGATTTACCCTATAATATGCCCGCACAAAGAAGTGAAACAATTGTAGAGACACTGCCCATTACAATGCCTCTACAGTGATATTTTTACTATAAAATACGCGCGAATGGCGTAAAAATTTTATTAAAGGGTATGTCGAGAATAGTTGGGAGCTTCACTAGTGATGGTGACATCGTGCGGATGGCTCTCTAATATCCCCGCATTGCTGATACGTACAAACTTAGCCTTTTTAAGTGCTTCAAGATTTGCTGCACCACAATAGCCCATGCCAGCGCGAAGACCGCCCACCAGCTGATAAACCACCTCTCCTAGTGTCCCGACGTATGGTACTCGGGCAGCGATTCCCTCGGGCACCAGCTTCTTGATGTCTTCTTCTACATCTTGGAAGTAACGATCTTTAGAGCCCTGTTGCATAGCTTCCAAAGAGCCCATGCCCCGATAAGACTTATATCTGCGCCCATTGTAAAGGATTGTCTCACCAGGCGATTCTTCCACTCCCGCAAACATAGATCCCATCATTACACAATCAGCCCCCGCAGCGAGCGCTTTCACTAAATCGCCCGAATAGCGGATTCCTCCATCAGCTATCAGAGAGACACCACTTCCCTTTAACGCCTGTGCCACATTATAAATAGCATCTAATTGGGGCACTCCCACTCCTGCAATTACACGTGTGGTACAAATAGATCCTGGTCCGATCCCGACCTTTACTACATCTGCACCTGCTTTAGCCAATGCTGTAGCAGCTTCGCCCGTGGCAATGTTGCCGACCACAATCACAAGGTTCGGATAGGCTGCACGCACTTTACGCAAAGTCTCTATCACGTATTTGGAATGCCCGTGCGCCGTATCAATAACAATCATATCTACATCCGAGGCTACGAGTGCAGCAACACGATCCAAAGTATCGCGTGTAACACCGACCCCCGCTGCAGCGAGTAAACGCCCTTTTTTGTCCTTACTTGCAAAGGGGTTAATGCTGAGCTTTGTAATATCCTTGTACGTAAGTAACCCCCTCAAACAACCTTTTTCATCTACTACGGGGAGCTTTTCTATTTTCTTGTCACGAAGAATCTCAGCCGCCTTTGCCAAATCTGTATCAAGTCCCGTTGTGATGAGCGGCATGGGCGTCATCACCTCACTTATTTTATTGCGGAGGTCTTCTTGGAAGCGGAGATCGCGGTTGGTAACAATACCTTGTAAGATACATTGGTCATTAACCACAGGTATACCCCCGATGTGGTAGTCGTGCATGAGTTTAAGCGCCTCACCCACCGTCTGATCAGGTTTAATGGTAACTGGATCATATATCATACCATTCTCGGCACGCTTCACCTCTCTCACTTGCTGCGCTTGTGCCTCAATAGACATGTTCTTATGTATGACCCCGAGCCCTCCTTCGCGCGCCATACCTATAGCCATCTTAGCCTCAGTTACGGTATCCATGGCGGCGCTTAAGAGGGGTAGCGCAAGATGAATACCGTGCGCTAAGCGCGTTGACAAATTCACCTCTCGTGGCAAGACTTCTGAATACGCTGGTACAAGCAATACGTCGTCAAAAGTGAGCCCTTCGTATATTACACGATCGCTTAAAAATGACATCTCCACCCCCTTGTTCGTTTTGCAAAGTTAACGAAAAATCAGACCATGCTTTTTTTTACAAGAAGCACACTACTTCGGAGAGGCTAAACGCGCATAACTTTCGGTATACTTTTTGCGTACAAGAGGCATGTGTTTGAATTTTGTTAAACGTTATAGGGTAGAAAATAATGTCTTTTGTAAAAGAGTTCAAAGAATTTGCCGTTAAGGGGAATGTAATAGATATGGCCGTCGGTGTTATCATCGGAGGTGCATTTGGGAAAATTGTAACGTCTTTGGTAGGCGATGTTTTGATGCCTATCATCGGCATTTTTACGGGTGGCATAGACTTTTCG
>CAJPTS010000173.1 GCA_905373625.1 Bacteroidia bacterium | reverse complement strand
AACAGGCCAATGTTGGCGCGATCCCCCGTGGCGCTCTCCTTGATATTGAAGCGCAACTCGCAACAGAGAATCAGCGCGTGGTGGAGACCGAGAATGCTATCCAGCTCGCCAATATCCAACTAATGCAGATCTTGGATATACGTGATGAGAATTTTGAGGTGGTACGCCCCTCCATCACAGCCGACAATCTGCCACAATTACCCGCCAAGACATTACAAGAACTATACGAAGAAGCACTTGCGTACTACGCACCTTTACGCGAAGCAGAGCTGCGCAAGAACTTAGCTAGTAAACGAATACAAGTGGCTTATTCCCGTTACTCGCCTCGTCTCTCATTAAGTGCTAGCTATGGGAGCGGCTCACGGCATTTTATAAACTCGCAAGTAAGCTTGCCCGAAGACCCGTTTCTGAAACAGATTAGAGACAATGCGAGTCAAAATGTTAATTTGAACTTGTCGATCCCTATCTTCAACAACTTTTCGGAGCGCGAGGGGGTAAATCAAGCTAAGATTGCCTTAATGCAAGCCGAGCTCAACAAACAAAAGACGGAGAACAATCTTTTCAAGGCAATTCAACAAGCATACAGTGATGCCGTGGGAGCGCTAAAACGATTTCAAGCGGCAGAACAATCCTACCAATCATTAGAAGAGGCTTATCGTTGGGCAGCAGAGAAGTACGCGATAGGCGCGTCGAGCGCTTACGAATATTCGCAAGCGAAGACGAAGTTCGATCAAGCCTCTGTGTCTCGCCTTCAGTCCATGTACGAATATGTTTTCAAAACCAAAATCCTGAATTACTACCGCGGGCTTAAGCTTACGCTCTAAATTAAGAAAAGGGAATGCAGAAAAGTAAAACGCACAAGCGGCGCAATGCTATTATAATTATAGCCGTATCTCTACTTGTCATAGTCTCTGCTCTGGCAGCTGGAGGCGCGTTTAGTGACCAGTCTATGCAGGAGGTACAATACCAATATCCCGAACGACGCACTATTATTAAAACCATATCTGCCAACGGACGTATTCAGCCCGTACTAGAGGTAAAAATTAGCCCCGAGGTCTCGGGCGAGATTATAGAGCTCCCCGTAGTGGAAGGGCAACAAATTAAGAAAGGCGACCTACTCTGCCGCATCCGCCCAGACACCTACGTGAGTATGCATGATCGTGCAGCGGCATCACTTAGTAGTACCTCAACAGATGTAGAACGGGCACGTAATCAGTTAAAGCAGGCTACGGCCAGCTACGAGCGTGCGCGCTTATTGCACGAGAAAAAAGCTCTTTCTGATGCTGACTTTGAAAAAGCACAAACCGAATATGATAACGCACGGAGTATGCTCAGCGCATCGGAATTCTCGGTTGCTAGCGCACGCGCTACACTCAAAGAAGCAAATGAAAATCTACAAAAGACCACCATTTATGCCCCCGTCGATGCGCGCGTGTCGCGTCTCTCTGTAGAGCTCGGCGAACGAGTGGTAGGTACGGCACAGATGGCAGGAACAGAGCTTATGCGCTTGGCAAACCTTAACATTATGGAAGCACGTGTGGAGGTTAGCGAATCTGATATCGTTAATGTGAGCATGAATGATACGGCAATCGTGCACGTAGATGCTTACCCCGATACAACGTTCCGCGGCGTAGTAACACTCATTGCCACTACCGCCAATTCTACCACGTCCTCCGATCAAGTCACAAACTTCGAGGTACGTATTCTTCTACTAAAAGAGAGCTATGCTTACCTGCTTGAGGCGGGCAGCCAGACACCGTTCCGTCCGGGGATGTCAGTATCAGTAGATATTCGCACCCGACGAGAGGACAACGTCCTCTCGCTCCCGATCGAAGCGGTAACCACCCGTGGCGATTCGCTCGGTAACGAACCTGCGTCAAAAGCACTTGAGGAGAATCGGAAGCCCATTGAGATGGTGTTTGTGGCTCGTGGCGATTCGGCTTATGCCGTTCCCGTACAAACAGGGATTCAAGACTCGCGCTATATACACATCAAGACACAACTAGAAGACTCGGCACGTGTTATTGTAGCGCCTTATTCCGCCGTTTCTCGCGATCTGCGCAATCAAGCAAGTGTAAAAGCCGTTCGGCAGACAAAGTCTAACAGCTTCCAATAAACCAATTTAGAAGACCTGATTATCCGTCAGTTGAACGTTCGCAACGGTTTACAACGCATGAGTGCAAGTACTTCCCCAAAGCTTCTCGCTGTAGAGACCTCAGATGCCTACAGTTCGGTAGCCTTGTGGCATGGTGACGAGCTTTATGTACGGGAGTCTACTGTGCATAACGATCACGCCGAAGTTCTGACCTCGATGATAGAAGCTGTACTAACCGAAGCGGGGCTAGCATTACGAGATCTAAGTGCAATAGGTATTAGCCAAGGACCAGGCTCGTACACAGGGCTTCGGATAGGTTATGCAACGGTGAAAGGTTTGTGCTTCGCATCGGGCGTGCCCCTCATTGCCGTTCCGACGCTTGCCGCATTAGCCGCGGCAATTGAGCGGGAGGCGAAATTAACACCAGAAGAGAATTACTGCTGCGTACCCATGATAGATGCGCGGCGTATGGAGGTCTATACACAAACCTTCATGCCTGGCATCCAAGCGCTGAGCGTTGCCTATCCGTGCATTCTGGACAACGACCTACCGCAACGTCCCCCCAATAGGCACGCCTATTATGCAGGAAGTGGAGCCGCCAAAGCAAAAGCAGTACTCCCAAGTGAGGACTGGACTTTTGTTGATTATCCGATAGTGCGTGCCAAAGATTTACTTGGCATACTCGAAGCCCGTTATTGGGATCAATTGTTTGAAGACATCGCATATACAGAGCCTCTCTATGTCAAAGATTTTGAAGCAACTCCCAGTCGCCGTACTCCTTTGTGTGGTAGCTGCTCTGAGCACACCGACTCAGGCACAAAATAAGCGCACTACGCCTCCCCCCTTTCAAAAGGGCGAAATGCTGTATTACAATGTGCGTTATGCTTTTGCCAAGGGGGCGGAAGTAGTCTTTTCCGTATCTGATACTGTGATAGATACCAAGTCCTACTACCACTTGATTATAGATGGTAAGACAACGGGCATGGTCGGCATGCTCTACCCATTACATGACGCCTATCATTCCTATACAGACAAACAGACCAATTTGCCCGTAATGGCTATTCGGAACGTGCATGAGCAAAGCTACCGAGACTATAAAGTAGATAAGTTCGATCGCACCTCGCGCACAGATTCTACCATTGTTACCCGCGAGAATGGCGAGACCGTAGTACTTCCTAAAAATGTGTACGATCTTGTTGCTTTAGGCTACGCTCTGCGTGTACAACTCTCACAGACGAAGTTTACCCAGAATAGTATTTTCTTCTTTCCCACATACTTCAATGCAGAGTACTTCCCTTTTGGCGTACGTTATGTGGGCGAGGAGGTGGTTCGCACAGACTTTGGTAAGGTGCGCTGCCACAAATTTATTCCCCGCATCCAAAAGGGTGACATCTTTAAAGAGAACGACGCAGTCACACTGTGGTTTTCAACAGACGAGAATCACCTCCCAATACGAATAGAATTTAAGCTCTTTCTCGGTTCCATGGTCTGTGAGCTTAAGAATTTTCGTAAGCTAGTGTCTCCTTTTAACGTCATCCACTAGTTTTATCGTTTCGGAAAAAAGTACGAACTTTGCTAGAAGTAAAAAATCAAACATCATTAGGGTAATGAAACTACGGGTTCTTTTGTTTTTAGCAGCTATGACAGCGGCACTAGCATTCTCATTCTCGTCTTGTACAGACAAGGATCGCGACGAAATAATAAAAGAGATCGTGGCGATCGATCTCACAACTCTGCACGGGACTTGGGAAGGTACTTATCTCACAATCTCTACCAATGTGAGCGAGGAGGGTACGATAGAAATAAAAGCAGGTAGCGAAAAAAATGAGCTGATCATTGATACTAAGACGATAAAAGGTATCAAGGTAAAAGTCTCGGCAAATACGGCAGCGCTAGTAAATGCCGATGCTGTAAAAGAAGGAGACGTTGAATCTGGTTCTCTCGGTTATACCAAGCTGGGTAACTTAATGGTACTTCAAATTAATACGACAGAGAGTAGCACAGTAAAGACTTTCAAGTTCACGAGTAAGACCAAAAAATAATCACTTCCTCAAGTGGTTAAGCATTAAAGAGAAGTGAAATTACCGACTTCTCATGAATTTTGTGGAATTCTAAAAAGGGTGTGTCAATATAGAATTGGCGCACCTTTTTTTGCGCCCATTCCTTTTACGAAAGATTAAAGATTAAATTAAGCGCTTGCCGCACTCTTAACTCTTAACTCTTAACT
>CAJPTS010000172.1 GCA_905373625.1 Bacteroidia bacterium | reverse complement strand
GAACAAATTCGAGCAGCACAGCTCGGGACGGTCTTAACACTGAGCTCGATCAAGCAGCCTCGGGAACGCTTTCTACAAGTTATCCGATCCCTTCGTTGGCAGAGCTCACCTCGCGTCTGCAAAAAGCTGGCGTGGGGTATGTGATTGATGCGGGCAGCGACCCTAAAAATGCTAGCCGATATGTTACTTCCACCAGCCGAGCAGTGAATCTGGGCGTTTATGGCTCTGATCTCCTTTACGCATCCACGTACGGGATCAAGGCAGACGTGAGCCGTTATCTGGCGGCTGTACTCTCCCTCTCGCAGGAACTGAATATACACATCTCGCTCCTAGAATCCTTAAGTCAGCAAGGGGAAGCGGGCTTAGAAAATAAAGATTCGGTACAAAGCAAGACCACAAAGTCTATTTTCGAAGCTTACGCTTGTTTTTGTAATGCCGATATGCAAGAAGAAGCTATTCTATTCCTTGCGGGCGGTTGGTTAGAAACCATCTATTTAGGTTCGAGTATCGCCAGCATGAGTCAGACTAATGACGAGGTGGTTGATCTCCTACTACAGCAGCAGGAAGCATTTGCTACAATTCGTAACCTGCTCTCGCAGCATAAACGTACCGAGGACGGAACATTTGTACTCTCGTTATTTGAAGAAATCGCCCCCGTGTACGAAGCATTAAAGGCAGCTCCGAAGAATGAGACAAAAGCACGCGCTTTGGCAGACACGCTCGAATCTACGCGTGAACGCCTCCTTCGTATGGGGCTGGAATAATGGTGCTTTTTAAGCAACAACGTATTGGTTGAATCTATCTGAGACTCTGAGAGCCTACAATCGATTTACGTATTGTGGGCTCTTTCCTTTTACCGATATCCTGAATTACATTATTGCCTATAAACTCCCATGCGCGCTGGAAGATCTGCCTTCCAGTTTTAGAACTTCCGCTTATAAAATAGAAGTCTCATGAGTGAACGAGTCCTACGCGCTCTTATGCAGCTTTTTGCCATCATTGGCGGGTCGGCTGTAGATAATAAACTGGTAGCCCGAATCCAGCGGAGCAATGTCGCGCTTTTCCTACGTCATCAGATCGCGTCTAATCAGATTGCAACTTACTTGGCGATTTACGACGGCTACTTTCAGGAGCATCTGGAACGACTCCTCAAACGAAAGAACTCCCTGAAGCACCGCTCGCGCAGCAGCGTCCGCGTGATCCGCATCTGCGAACAAATAAACAAGGAGCTAGAACTCGAACAGAAATTTATAGTTCTCGCACGCCTCATTGAGTTTGCACGCCAGAGTGGTGTTGGGATAGACATCCAGCAGTTGGACTTTATCACGGGTGTCGCAGATACCTTTTACATAGAACGCGACGAGCTCTCCGAATTGCTCTACTTTGCCAGCTCAGAAAATATACTGCCCGCAGAGCAGTGCCTCGGAGCGCGTATAGTACACGTTGTTGCGCCGAGTGCAGATCCGAACCTATTTGCGGATCATATAGTCTTGCACCGCCGTCATCTGGATGGCGAGATGCTCATCCTAAATCTGGAGCGAGCGCACCTATTTCTGATCCGTTATGTTGGGCACTCCCTCTTACATGTTGCAGCACAACCTATACTCAGCGGAGTACTCTACCCTCTTAGTGTCGGAGCTAGTATACGTGGGCAAAACGTCTCGCCCATATATTACGCAGACATCGTAGATTGCTTTACGCCTGCTTTTGCACGAAATCGTATCCGCCTAGAGGTGGAAGAGGTTAGTTATAAATTCCCGAACGGAGCTTACGGTCTGAACAATATATCGTTCCGTCACACGGGGGGGCAGTTAGTCGGTATTTTAGGCTCTTCGGGCGCTGGGAAGTCTACCCTGCTCAACATCCTAAACGGAGTCACCTCACCAACACGCGGAAGTGTACTTTTGAATGGTACGAACATTCACACTGACAAAGGGGCTACCGAGGGTATAATAGGTTTCGTAGCACAAGACGATCTGCTCATTGAAGAGTTAACGGTGTACCAAAACCTATACTATGGCGCTAAACTCTCCTTTGCTACAAAGAAAGATAGTGAGCTCTGCCACTTAGTCGATGAGCGTCTTAAGATGCTCGGACTCTACGAAGTGCGCGATTTGAGAGTAGGCAGCCCCCTAGATAAAAAAATTAGTGGCGGCCAACGCAAACGACTCAATATAGCCCTCTCGCTCATCCGCGAGCCCTCCATTCTCTTCTTAGACGAACCCACGAGTGGGCTATCTAGCCGAGATAGTGAGAACGTCATGGAAATGCTCAAGGAGCTAACCCTCCGTGGCTGTCTTATCTACGTGGTCATTCATCAACCCTCGTCGGACATCTTCAAAATGTTCGATTCGATTATTATACTCGATACGGGAGGCTATCTCATCTACTACGGCGATCCTGTTGAATCTGTCGAATATTTCCAAAATCAGAGTCGCTACATCGGACTAAGTGAAGCCGAATGCCCTACCTGCGGTAATGTTAATGTTGAGCAGATTTTTGATATTGTAGAAGCCCCCGTCGTAGACGAGTATGGTAATTCTACACGAGAACGCCGTACGAAGCCCGAAGAGTGGCGAGAGCGTTTTGAAGAGTCTCGCTCAAAAAGACGTAAGAATGTACAGGATATTGTAGGCGAAGTGCCCCCAATAGAACAGATTCCTCGATCGGGGGGCATACCCTCCCGTTGGAAGCAGCTTAAGACGTTTATGGTGCGAGATGCGCTAGCTAAGCTCGCTAATTTGCAATATGTAATCATAAATATTCTCGAGGCGCCTCTGCTCGCCGTTTTATTGGCCACGATTATCCGTTATTTTGATGTTGGCAAGAACGACGCTGCTTACTCGCTCATGGAAAATAGTAATCTGCCCGTTTATATCTTTATGGCAGTGATTGTGGCATTCTTCGCAGGGGTTACAGGAAGTGCCGAGGATATCATAAAGGATCGGAAGGTGCGGAAGCGGGAAGCATTCCTTAATCTCAGTTGGGGGGCGTATTTGTGGGCAAAGATGTCTAACATGATACTACTCGCTCTTTATCAGGCGGTAGTTTTCACGCTGATCGGCAATGCTATAATGGGTATTTCGTCTAGCCTATCACTATCCTATATGCTCATTTTGTTTGTCACGTGGGTGTCAGCTGGCACACTCGGATTACTCATCTCAGATAGCTTCAAAACCGTTGTGACCATTTACATATTGATACCCTTCTTAGTCATCCCGCAGATTATCTTGAGTGGTGTTCTTGTTCGTTTTGATCATCTTAACCCCACATTTACCAATTACGAGACCGTGCCTTGGTACGGCGAGACAATCGTAGCGCGCTGGGCCTACGAAGCTCTTACTGTCCAGCAATTCCGCAATAACGACTACACACGCCCACTATTCAATTACGAGCAGCTTGTGAGCCTCGCAGACTACAAACGTAATTATTGGTTACGAGCTATGCGGCAGCGACTCACACAGATAGAGAATGAGCCTTGGAATTCTGCACAGCTTGCACAATGGCATCTCATCCAAAATGAACTAGAGGACGACGCCGATTACTATCGCGGATCGGGCTTGCGCTTCCCCCTAGATCCAGCCCATTACAATGAGCAGCCTAACCGAGCTATCCTTAACCTCATCAGAGCGCATCTCATACGCTTAGAAGCTTATTACGGGCGTATGTATAGCCGCTCTAGCGCCCGAAGAGATTCCGTAATTCGGAGTATGCAAGGAAGCACCCCGGAGGAGCGCCTGAACTTCAAGAAATTGAAAGAAGGAAACTACAATGTGGCGTTGTCTAAGCTATTAAGAACGATGGACGAGACGGAGAAGATCTCAGAATATCGCGAACAGCTCTTACAGCGTTATGATCCCGTCTATAAATTGCCCCGATATGACAACCTAAAAGCGCATTTCTATGCCCCCTACAAACGTATCGGAGGTGTTTATGTTGATACTTATTGGCTCAATTTCGCTATACTCGTATTGAGTATCTTTGTGCAGTGGTTGCTGCTCTATTTTAGAGTTCTAAAGCGTATATTAGACCGTATGGGTGGGCTATTTAGAACCAAATAAGTGGCTGTGTATTTGTATTTTACTTAAGAGAGAAGAAATAAGAAATGAAGGCAGATGTGAAGCGTCGCGTGGCGGTGAGCTACTTGTTGACGGTGGAAGGAAAAGAAGAAGATCGGGCAGATAGTAACAAACCGTTGGAGTTTGTCTTAGGACTCGGGCAGTTATTACCTGGCTTTGAAGAAGCAGTACTCGGAAAAGAGCCAGGCGAGTCCTTCGAGGTAGAATTGCAACCCGAGAACGGCTACGGTGAATATTTTGATTCTAACAAAGTAGAAC
>CAJPTS010000171.1 GCA_905373625.1 Bacteroidia bacterium | reverse complement strand
GCATCATAAAAACACTAAGAAATGAGACGTTTTGTACCCTTGTTGCTAGTTTTTGTGCTGCTTATGGTTAGTATGGGTTGCAATACAACGAGACCTGTACAACTGGTGGCAGCGCTAGATGCCCCCGAGGGCACACTGGCTTTTTTGCGCGATTTAACGACCTCGCCCGCCACTCTGATAGACACCGCCCGCGTCCTAACAGGGCGCATAGTTTTCACAAAGCCCCACCCAGCGGGTTTGTACTGCGTTGAAGTGGGTGCTGCGTACTACCCTGTTATGCTCGGCGAAAGCCCTTTATTTTTAGATGCTTCTGACCCCCAAGTGCCAACGCGTTACAGAGGTGAAAACGTAGAACTTTTCAACCGTTATGCGGAGCTCTTTTTCAACTTTGAAAAAGAGCTAGCGCCGCTGCAAGAGCAACTAGATACAATCGTAGATCCACAAACCTATGAAGCAAATGCGGATGCAGTAGAAGCGATTGAAACTCAAATGGCGCAACGGATCAAAACATTCTACGAGAAAGCGTACGCGCTCATCAAAGAGTACCCTGATAACCTGTACTCGCTACACCTTGCGCTTCAGATGGAATTACAAGGCGAACAGCTATCTGATTTTGTGGCTTGGATCGCCACATGGAAAGGCGATTATTCGGGCTCTGCAATCATGCAGCGCATGCAAAATTACATTGCGCAGGAGAAACGACTGGAACGCAACCAACCATTTTTGGACTTCGCCGTACGTGATGTTAATGGAGAAACAGTAAAGTTTAGTGATGTGGCGGGGAAGGGCAAACCCGTCCTACTAAAACTTTGGGCGTCGTGGTGTCGTCCTTGCTGCATTTCAATGGCGTATACCGTAAAACTCTACGAGAAGTACAAAGACAAGGGGTTAGAAATTGTCTGTGTGTCAGTAGATGCTAATCCTGATGCTTGGAAACACACCATGCAAGAGGTTGGGCTCTCGTGGTCTACCAATTACAATCATCCCGACCTACTGAGCCCCGACAGTCCCATAGTACTTTACAATACTGCTGCACTACCTTATACGGTCTTGTTGGACGGGGCTGGCAAGATTGTAGACAGGAACTTATCGCCCAAAGATCTGGAAACGTACCTAGAGACACTTCTGAGAGCGCACAAGGCAACTGAACTACAACGGGACGCGATATAGAGTGCAGTAAGATATAGGCACTGAGCAAAGCGAAAGCGACTGCGTAATTCTCAAAATAACTTACCTTTGGGTGTCGACATATTTTATAAGCGAATGAAAAAGCTAAGAGTTCTGTCCGCCCTCCTACTCGTGATTAGTGTCTTTCTCCTCCCATCTTTTGACTTTAAGAAAGATCAGCGTCTTGCCGTAGCAGATTTCCGTCTGAATGGTCCTGTTAAATCTGTTTACGCCAACACGTTCCAAGCCACTCAAAAGAATTCGGACGAGTTGGACTTACCCATTTACTCTCTTTCGAAGATCCAAGATGAGCTAAACGAGAGTCCCGAACCCGACACGTGGTTCATGAACTACGGCAAATACTCGTTACTCTATATGAGTTTTACAGAAAAAGGTTACCTGTCTGAACGGACGCAAGTGTTTGCAGGCATGGCTCTGGATCGTACCATCTATGCTTATGACGACGCGAACAGACTCAGCTGGAGCAGTTCCTATTCGATGGGCGAGATGGCTACGTATACTACGTATAAGGAGAATAAGGTAAGCGAGTCTTTTGCCTATCACGGAAAAGATGAAAAGCAAAATATACAACCACTCTCAAAGGCGTATGAATACGACTCTTGGAATGGACGCCTGAAAAAGGTTACCACAAAAGATCTTAGAAACAATGACGTCCTCTTCACTTACGAGATGGAATACAAGGGCGATAGTATTCTTGTAAAACAACGTACAACGGGCATAGACAGTGTTATGGTACTGTCCAGCCTTAAGGTCGACTCCAAAGGGAGGCTTTTGGAACGCGAGGGGCACGAAGATGGCAAACTCTCGGAACTCGAGCTCCACACCTATGATAAGAAAGGACAAGAGATCCTACGTAGTGTGTATAACAACGATGCGAATTATACATCGGAGGTTTCTTATTCCTCGCAAGAGATCTACGAGAAACGTATCCACGTAGGAGATGATAAACCGTTTGAAACCTATAAATTGGTTCTGTCACGTCCTGACGAGTATGGGAATTGGACTCTCGCGACGCTCTTTCACAATCAGGAGCAACTTTATGTAATTCTGCGCACAATACGCTACTACGAGAAATAAATAACAACGACTCTCGTAAGTTGAAAATACAAAGAGTAGTTAGAGAATAACATAACCTGTCCAACTTTATAAGGAAACATCATAGAAAGAGAATGGTTCGAGTTTTGACGCTCATTCACGTAGTAGCGTTTTGTTTTGTATTTGGGCATGTAGCTGCTCAAAAGCAAGCAGATACACAAAAGAATGTGGATATGAGTAAGTGGATTACTCTTACAGTAAAGCCAGGCGTAGAGATAGAAATAAGTTATGATGCTACGTCTGAATCTTTTGTTTATGTAAAGGTGGAAGGAACAACGCGGTCTGAAAAGACACTAGCATTTAGTGGAGATATGCGCTGGAAATACAAGACAACAGGAACAGAGGTGAAGGTTTATGGTGCGATAAACACATTTAATTGCGACTATAATCATGATAATATCACAGGTCTTGATGCGAGTAAGAACACAAAGTTAAAATACTTAAGCTGCAAAGCTAATCGCTTGCGCACGATCGATGTGAGTAAAAATATAGAGTTAACGAAACTGGATTGTAGTAATAATGCAATACAGACACTTGCAATAAGTGATAATACAAAACTGGAGGTCTTAAATTGTAATTCTAATAGATTACGTACTCTTGATGTGAGCAAGAATATACAATTGACAGAATTACATTGTGAAGGTAATCAATTACGCGCGCTCGATGTGAGCAAGAATATGCAACTGACAGAATTATATTGTGGGGGTAACCAATTACGCACGCTCGATGTGAGTAAGAATATGCTACTTACAAAATTGGGTTGCGAGAAGAACCAATTAAGTATGCTCGATGTGAGTAAGAATATAGAGTTAATAAATTTGTATTGCGACAATAATCATTTAAGCACGATCGATGTGAGCCAGAATTTGAAGCTAGACTGCTTGAAGCTACATAATAATTTATTCTCTACAAGTACATTGAATGCCTTTTATTGTCAGCTTCCCGATAAAAAATCAGTCTCAGAGGATGGGGTGATTTTCCTTGTAGACAAAAAAGGTGATGCCGATGAAATTTTAGCAAAATCGTCTAGTGTGCAGATTGCTAAAGATAAAAAATGGTCTATACGCTATTGGGAAAATAGAACAGATTTTGAAGGCATAGAAAGTAATTTTATTTGCGGAGATAGTAGTAAACTGACATTAGAGCCAATCTTTCCCTCACGACATTTACTATACAAGGGCGAAGAGTGGACTACAACGGTAACTAGCACAGGCGATTGGGAGATAGATGAAACCGTCTCTTTGCCCGACTGGTTGGAAGTAACACCCAAACAGGGCGTTAGCGGAACGCAAGTGACCATAAAAGCAAAAGCCAATGAGAGCTCTAAAGAGCGAAAATACGCGCTAACTTTTGTCTTAGCCAAAGCAAAGACCAAAGAGGTGGTATTCTTGTCACAGCAACTCAAACCGACACTATCGGTAACCCACTCCGAAGGTTATACTTTCCCAGCCGCAGGCGAAACGAAAGAAAACTATATTACGGTAGAGAGCACAGGTGCATGGATGGTCTCTGCTTATCCGACATGGTGTACTGTATATCCTAGCACTGGTCGTGCTGGCTGCAGCGTAGTAACGATTAAAGCAAAAAAAAAATACTGGTTCTGCGCGTAAAACAACCCTAACTTTTTCCTTAATCGATCATAAAGAAATTAAGCAGGAAGTAGTGATAAAACAGCTCTCCAATGCTAAGGTTAAGACAAAACACTAAAAAATAAATTTCCCTGCTTTGAAGGCAACGAAGACTATCCACAGATCCGCCCCCAATTTTGTCTAACTTATGAAGGCAGATCTGTCTCGCATGCTTAAATTTGCGCCGTTATAGACGCAGCAAATCCGCAAATAATACCTGGTAGATTGGCAACTATTATTGGCCAATCTTTTTTCTTCCTAAAAAAACCATACCCTACCCAAAGCGTACAGTTAATCCCTGCCACTAATGGTTGTAACCAATCGCCTTTCTGTCCACTCAGATTAGACGATATCTGTGGTATATAGGAGATATACATAGCCATTGCAGTAGCAGTGGCTACCCAACCAAGTATCATTAAGAACTTGGACTCTTCTTGTTTTTTCTTTTC
>CAJPTS010000170.1 GCA_905373625.1 Bacteroidia bacterium | reverse complement strand
TCGTTCGGGACGATGAGGTCGGGAGTTCGAATCTCCCCACCCCGACTCACAAAAGAGCAACTCAGGTAGGGTTGCTCTTTTTATTGTCTGAGTCTTACGTTTTGAACCTTAAAGCAAACACATAGCTTTGCTACCCCCATTTGGAATAGTAGGCTGATACTAAGGCGAGAGAAGCGTAACGTCCTTTTGTTATCGTAAACTACCCAAAAAGCAGTAGCTTTGTCGCAGGAAATTCGTTGTACGTTTGTTTGGAGACCCCGCGATGTTGACTCGACGCCTTATTCGTATCAAAGTATTGCAAACTGCTTATATCTACGAGATTTATCAGCATCTCAATAACGAACTAACCGCTCCGTATCGTTTAGAGGATGCTTTAGGGTCGTTGCGCTCGAATCTTAACGAGTTCCTTGATCTCCAATATTTTTTCATTTCTCTTCTTCCGCTTTTTTCTCGGAAGGCCGACGAACTTTTGCGCGAGGAGGAGAAAAAACATCTGCCTCGTCAAGAGTATATAAACCTCCTCCGTCCTTTAGCTCAAGACGCTTTTTGCGCTGCAATACATAATAACAATGCATTGCGAGATTCGGAGTATGTAAAGGGCTTGGAAGCAAACCTAGAGGCTTCGGCATTTCTACACATATTCCACGAGTGGATACGCTCTGATGCTTACAGGGTCTATGCAGCGGTTTCGCTCACGGACAAAAAGCAACGCTTTGTAGCTATGCAAAAACTGGCTAGCGAGCTTTTTTCTTGGCTCTTTCAGTCTTGGTACGACGAGATTGAGGCTGAGGAAAAGATATTGGAAAATCTTCCTCATAACAATCAAAGCAATGTGCCTTTTGGTAAGTCGTACTTACAGCAGTTGTTTGTAGATGCGCCTCTGAGTCATACGTCTGATATGGAACTGGCTGTAAAGCAAGTGACAGAGCGCATAAATAAGCTTAAGGATTTACCCGTTCCCGATACGAAACTGACGAGCAAGCCCGTTCTTCCCGACGAGCAGGAGTATGCCGAACAGCTTTTACTCAAGATGCTCACCAATATTGAAGAGCACAGGGATCTCATAAAAGCGAATCTGCACAATTGGGAGTTGGATCGTCTCAAGAAGACGGATCTCATAATCATAGAGTTAGGTATCACAGAGTTGCTCTATTTCCCCGACATACCCACGCGTGTAACTCTGAACGAGTATGTGGACATCGCCAGTCAGTTTGCCGCCAATGAAACACTCCCCTTCATAAACGGCGTATTGGATAATATTTTGCATCAGTTAGAGAGCAAAGGGCGTATAAAGAAAAATTTTGAAGCACAAAAATAAATACGCACTACTCATAAACTTTTAATACATAATTTTTGACAGATGACCAACAATATGTTTGTACTATTACAAGCCGCTCAGGGGAGTGGTAGTCCGTGGATGTCTATTGCAATGATCGCCCTGATCATCGTAGTATTCTACTTTTTTATGATACGCCCTCAGATGAAGCGCCAGAAAGAGCTTAAGCAGTTTCAAGAGAGCTTGAAGAAAGGCGATCGTGTTCTCGTGGCTGGTGGGATTTTTGGCACGGTGGAAGAGTTGAAAGAAGACTCAATTATAGTAACCATCGCACATGATACCACGATACGCGTACTGAAAAACAGCGTCTATCGTGATGCAACGGATGTAAAGTAGTACCACACATCACCTCTCCTCTAGACAGAGCCTAAAGGCTTTCCGCCTAGCCTTGTTTAGAGGAGTGGGTATGAAAACTGGTTGGTTTTGCCACTTCGTACACTCAAACCCTTCCCCACAACCCTTTGGCGAGCTAGGAAGCAAATCTTGCTTTACCTTGTCTTCGTCGCCCTCTCCACGCTTCTCTGGTTTCTTAACAAACTGAACCACGAGTACACCATAGAGGTGGCTCGCACGGTGCTGTTGGATAACACCCCCTTTGGACTTCGTGTGGTAGACGCCCAAGATAACAATGTAACTTATCGTATTAAAGGGCACGGGTATGCTCTGATGAGCTATCGCGGCTGGGCTTATACGTCGCCCATACACATCAATTACCAAGATTCTCTTCGCCGTTTCTCAAGCTTTCACCTCAATGGTGCTACGCTCTCGCGGCAAGATCTAACGAACTTACTTTCACGCCATTTACCGCCCGATCTGCAACTGATAGATGTTGTAACTGACTCACTGAATTTCCAGTTTGGGTGGCAATTACAAAAAAGGCTTCCCATACGGGTCAACGTGAGCTATAAACTGGCAGACCAATGTATGTTGGTAAAGCCAATAGCCCTCTCGGAAGACAGTGTAGATGTGATAGGTACTGAGGCGCTTTTGGAGACACTAAAATCTGTAGAAACAGTAAACTCGGATCTTGGCGTTCTCGGTGCAAGCTATCAAACTACGCTTCCACTAGCCATCCCCATTGGGCTGAGTGTGAGTAAAAATTCTGTAAATATCGCGCTAACTGTAGAGCAGTATACCGAGAAAACGTTGCATGTACCAATCGAGATCCGCAATAGGCAGGACTCGTTACACTTAAAGCTCATTCCCGCCACCGTAGAGGTGGTTTGTAATGTACCGATGTCTTACTACGATTCGCTAACGGTGCACACCCTAGAATTTTGTGTAGAGCCCGATACGGTACAGCAGTTCCCGCGGCTACAAGTTCAGCTAGTGCCCCCTCCTTACTACATACAGAACCTCCGTTTTCACCCCATGTATGTAGATTACTACGTATCGAAGTAATGAGAGTACTGCGGACAGCTTATGGGCTTACGGGACAAATCGGAGCTGGCAAGACCTTTGTAGGTAATCATTTACTGAGTTTGGGCTGTTCTATATACAATGCAGACGAAAAAGCGCACGAGTTAGTAACTACGAGTGCATCGCTTCGAGCGCAAATAATTTCTTTACTCGGTAAAGACGCTTTTACCCCCACGGGCGATTATAATAGAGCGTATGTGGCAAAACAAATTTTCGGCAATGCTACGCTCCGTTTAGCACTTGAGGCTCTTATTCATCCTGCTGTTTTCTCAGATTTCGAGGTTTGGAAAGCGAACTGCCCTACTGCGCATCCTTTTGTCTTTATGGAATCGGCGTTATTGCCTCGCTTGGCTTGGCAGGGTCATTTTCAGGGCATAATTCTTGTGACAGCACCTTACGAGACGCGTTTGGCGCATATTGTAAAACGAGATAATACGACTCGCGAGGCGGCTGAGCTGCGCCTATTGGCGCAACCCTCCGAAAGTGATTACTATAGGATTGCAAATTTTGTCATAGAGAATTCGTCTCGTTTTCATCTTGAAAACCAACTTGCCGATCTGATCGAGGTTTTGACTTTGCAGCATGCGTACTAACTTAAATTTTGGTTGTATTGTCTCGATAATTGCAGCCGTGTTATTTTTTTACTTTATCGGTCCTTATGCGCTCTTTTTGCTCCCTGTTTTGGGGGTTCTGGGTCTCTTTCCTGCCGTGCGTAATGCGCAACGCTACCGTGGAAGTTTCTTTGATTCTGGCTCGGCTACCGTAGGGAGTGCTCGTCCGCTTCTAATACTTTTTGCTGCCATCATGAATGCCGACGGGCGTGTAATGCGAACCGAACTACTCTACGTGAGCAATGCCCTCAAGCGTCTTTATCCGCCCGAACAAGTACCTGCTCTGATAGATGAGCTCAAACAGTTGTTGCACCAAAACCTTTCCATTGAGGGGGCATGTGACGCGATTGTAGAACAGTACTCTTTGCAGAGTCGAGTCTCTATTATTCATATGTTAGTCGGGTTGGCCAAAGCAGATGGTACAGTAGATCCACAAGAACGTTATTTACTCTACCAGATAGCAGGACGGTTTAACGTCAATACAACGTACGTAGATGCCTTTTTGCGTGGCAATACGTCATATTCTTACAATAGTTCGTCTTCATACAATTCGCAGAACGGTTACTACCCTCCTCGTGGTTCGCAGAGTGTGAGTGATCCTTACAAAGTCTTGGGCATTGACCCTACGGCCACAGATGCACAAGTTAAAGCAGCGTACCGTAAGCTTGTTAATACTTGGCATCCTGATCGCTTCCAGAACAAATCTGAAAGTGAGCTCAATGAGGCAACCGAAAAGTTCAAAGAGATACAAGCGGCATACGAGGTAATTCAAAATGCTCGTGGAATGAAATGAGCCCAGATACGCCCGATTCATTGCCCGTTCAGCTCGCCGCATATATAAGCCAAGAACGCCTTCTGAGCGCGACCTCTCGTCCGCTTTTAGCAGTAAGCGGTGGACGGGATTCTATGGCACTACTCAGCCTCTTTTTACACCTAAATAAATGGCCTATAGCGGTTGCGCATTTTAATTTTCAACTTCGGGGCGAAGAGTCCGAGCGC
>CAJPTS010000169.1 GCA_905373625.1 Bacteroidia bacterium | reverse complement strand
TTGCATGCCATAAAAGACACTTCTGAAATTTTTACCGGACACCAATAATTTTGAAATTCGAAAGCTTGCCCCACCCTTGGTACAAACCGTCAAACTTTGCTGGAGTTATAGTTACTCCCTCCAAATCAATATCTTTTGTCTGCCTAAAGCATTTTCCTCCAGAGAAGCTATTTCCTCCTTCTACCGCTCGCCAAAGATCCATAAAGTGAGCTTTGGTTTCTATTATGTAAGGATCGACCAGCGTTCCAGCACCGCCCCCGAATGGCTGCGCCCACGAGGCTAACGGAAAAAGCATAAGCACTGCTAAAGCTAGTACGCTGCTTAGTTTGTGTATAGTCTTCATCGTCTCTAAAAAAGTTAATAGATAAGAAATTTGTTGAGGAGACACTATGCGATCTCCTGCTAGTTTTACTTTCAAGTGGTGTGTAGGGTTTATAACTCTCCTTTAAGTAGATAATAGCCCCAGATGAGAGCAATAATAAGTAATATGCACAAGATTACTTTCAGAGCGCTTATGGGGGATTTGCCATAAACTTTGCCAGTCCGCCCATTAATAACTACTTGATATATCTTCTCTTTGTAGCGATACGATGCTACCCAGAATGGTAGCACTAGCAGTTTGAACTTCTTGTCGTCCAAAGTAATATCAAGCGTTTCTATACGCTGATGGTCGCCCCCAATATCGCTTTTAACCAACTCGCGCGTCTGCTCTTCAATAATATCCTGCGCATACTCAAACCCCTTGATAAAATCGACAGAATAGATCTGAGTCACAAATCCTGCAAAGTAGGCGGGATTATACGTCTTGTATTCCTCCACCTTCCAATCTTTTACCCCCGTGAGTATACTACGGTCTATGCTATCTACAGCAGGTACTAGTACATCGTCAAAGAAATTGGCAACCGATCCCGATACAGAATACCAGCGCGTACGTGTGTGTGTATTGCCATCGCTGTCACGCTCCGTATAGTCCTCCCCGCGCTCGCCAGTATAGTAAGCGCTCATTTGCGCGTCGTACGTCCAATAAGGAAGATAAGTCCCCTTAAAACGATTATTGTTTATTTCTGTCCGCCTAGCCGCATTGGGGGCAAACCATTTGCCCTTCATCCATTTCTTAAAAACAGCAGCGCACTCTTTTTGCGAGAAGCGAAAAGGGATAACATAATTAGGCTCCCAAAACTGCGAGAGATGCGCCTCGTTATTTTCAAGAGGTGTATCGCAGAAAGGACAACGCTGCGCCTGAATATGCGGATCAAAGGTCGTCGTGGCACCGCACTGTTTACAAGTTACCTCTAGCACACTACTCGTATCTGCCTCCTGTGTCTGCGCGTCTTCGCTCTGAGCTACAGGAGCA
The DNA here is from genome assembly GCA_905373625.1 of Bacteroidia bacterium. Classification (GTDB taxonomy): domain Bacteria; phylum Bacteroidota; class Bacteroidia; order Bacteroidales; family CAJPTX01; genus Bacteroides_D. The sequence goes on along the minus strand of CAJPTS010000169.1, from coordinate 3,037 downwards.
GTCTGCGCCCCCTTAGTGAAAAAGGGAGCTTTTGTTTCTCTCTCCACCCACTCGTCGTAATCGCTTTCAACGATAGCTCCATCAATATGAGGTATTGCCTGCTCTGCCTCACAATAAAGGCATCTCAATTTTTCAACCTCGGGCGAATACTGCATTTGACCGCCACAAGACGGGCATTGAAACTGAAGTTTATCGTTTTGCTCCATGAATGCGAAACAATTGTTTTGTTATAAAAGACTGATAATAGGGGCTACACAAAAGCGCTCCTCTTACTACTGTACAGGAGGGGGCGTTTGCTGCGGGGGCGGTGTTTGTTGAAATAAGGCAGCCAGAACAGGCACAGTGCTTGCTGCAGCCCACTGCGGCATTCCAGCCATCCAGACCATAGAAGCAGTAGTAAACTGCCCTAACTGTACCATCTGCTGTAGTTGCTGCCAATTAAACGGACCTTGCTGTGCTCCATTTATTGCCACGTGTACCGCCACGGCTGGCATTGCGCTAGGCATAGGAGGAACTGCACCTGGCATAGGAGGCGGCATCGCTCCTGGCATTTGCTGCTGCATTCCTTGCATAGGTTGTTGCATGCCCTGCATCTGCTGTTGCTGCGGATTAAAGGCATTAGCCATCTGCCCTGCCATGGCCATACCCATACCCATACCCATCATGCTCTGCGCCATTCCTGCCGCAGGTCCCGCGTCACCGCCTTGCCCCATAGAGTCGGCAAACTGCATCTGTGTATAAGTCCCCATATTTTGTGCACCGATAATCCCCATACTCGTACGGCGATCTAGCGCCTCTTGTACCGCCTCGGGCAACGAAATATTTTCCACCAAGAATGTGGTGAGCTTCAATCCGTACTGAGAGACGCTGGGCGCTAAGATCTCTTGAATCTTTTCCGAATACTCATTCAGATTCGAAGCCATATCTAGAACGGGGATCTTCGATTCTGCCACCGCATCGGTAAAACGCGTAACAATAAAATTGCGGATCTGAGTAGCTATCTCCTCCGAAGTAAACTCGGGGTTCGTCCCAGCAATCTCTTTAATGAAGGTCTTCGGATCATCATCAATACGAAAAGCGAAAGAGCCAAAAGAACGAATGCGTAGCGGACCAAACTCAGGGTCGCGCAGCAGTATAGGTTGTTTAGTCCCCCACTTCTGATTGACGAACTGCTTCGTATTTACAAAGATGATATCTACCTTGAATGGTGAGCTGAAGCCATATTTCCACGAACGCAGGGTGGTAAGAATAGGCATATTCTGCGTAGTGAGTTGGTATCGCCCAGGCATAAATATGTCGGCAAACTTCCCCTCATCAATAAACACCGCCATTTGCGATTCGCGCACTGTAAGTTGTGCTCCACTCTTGATGGCATTGTCTCGTCGTGGGAACTTCCACAACAGCGTGTCGTTCGTTTGGTCGACCCACTCAATGACATCTATAAACTCGCCTTTAATAAAATTCATCAAGCCCATTATCGCCCCCTTTCTTCTATTAGCTACTCGAGAAACACTAGTAATAGTCTCTACAAGATATTACGTGCAAATATACGGAAACGTTGTTTACGCAAATACGAGTTGCAGAAAATACCTAAAGCCAGAATAAACGCCCCATTATGCAGCAATGCAAACTTAAACTACCAATACGGGATAAAAAACACAAAAAGCAGGAAGCGAAAAACAAGATCGTTTAAGTAGTTTTTAGTGGATAGCGAAAAGCGAATTTGGCACGCAATATACCCATATCCTTCCCCAAATGCCATTTGTGTCTGTTTTGCATATAAAAATATTTGACACAACCAAATTTTGACTATCTTCGTATAGAAATAAAAATAATTAAAGTGATGACTAAACGAATACAGTGGATTTTAGGATTAAGTCTTCCATAAAAAGACTCGAAGATGAGAACTTGGTTAAAACTGGTGCTAGCCGTTATCGCCTTCGTTGGTATAAATTCCTGTACGTATGTTTACATGGAGGACGCAGCACGACAAAAAACAGCTATTGTAACGCGTAATCTCATGGTCTTTTCTAGTGATGCGCCCGCTGATTTCAAAATCTCCTATTACGTGGCAGATGGTGGGGCGTCTAATAAGTTAGAGACCAAGACGCTACGTACGCCTTGTGTTTTGGACATGGGAAAAGTGGTTCTTAAGTATGATAGTGTAGTTCGTAAATTACATGTAACTTTTGGTAAAGACAAAGTAAAGGATCACTATAAACAAATAACCCTAACTACACTATTTGGAGAAAATGGTGCTGGATATTTTAAGTTAGACAATCTATCAAAGCAAACAATAAAGTTTGCGATTGTGGGAGTCCAGAAATTGGAAACGTATAGGGATGGAGGACGAGAGATGATTGATTCGCATCCCAACCCTATTTATAAGGGAGTACCCCTACTATATTTGCTGAAGCCAGAGCAAGCTCCTAGTAAAGATCTTTATTTTGCGACTCTTAAATACCGGAAACGAAAGGGAGGCTTGTCTTCTAGCCTCGACGGAGACCCCAAAGGGATATTATTATATCCAGACAGATTAGGCTCTTTTACAAGTAGTGAGCTCCCGTTCAGTGCAGAGAAAATCGTGTCACTATATGCGAATGAAAGCCAACATTTGTATTTGAGCTACTTGAATTATTCTCTGGAGCTGTTGGGGTATAAAAACGAAAATGAGCGTTTCCGTGGATTAAAAGATAAGAATATAAGACTCTTCAGAGAAGTAAAGCCACTCGAAGTAGTCTACAATCGTGGCTCGTATCCACTCTTACCAATAGGATTCGGGAATTATTTACAAGAGGAGAACGGTAGAGAGATCCTTGTTAGCGAACAGTGGTAGCTTAGTACTGATTAGATTTCGGTGTTTCATTTGCCTCGTTAGGTTCAATTAAGCCTTACGAGGCTTTTTGTATTGCAGGGGTTAATTTTTGTAGATAAGCGTGGGGACTCTATTAACAGCATCGTACTGAATTTTTATACCTGATAGAAATTATTGGTGTCCGGTAAACTTTTTTGATTGGGAGAAAAAATAGGGCGAACC
>CAJPTS010000168.1 GCA_905373625.1 Bacteroidia bacterium | reverse complement strand
ATATTCATTTGCGTGGTTTGCAACTCGTTACTAGTAACTTCGTTGCGAGTCTTAGCATCCTTAATCTTCTTGTTCCGGAAATCGATCTCTAAGCTTAGATATTCGATTTCTTTGTTGAGCGACTCGTACTCGCGGTCGTTGCTTGCCGTCTCGAGTTGCTCCTTATACTTTTTGATTTTTGCTTCAAAGTCTCGTATTTCATGACGTTTCGTGGTGATACCTCCAGTACGTTCGTCCATCTCCGCCTGCAATTTCTTAACACGCGTGTGTAGCCCCTCTATCTCGTCTTCCAGATCTTCGACTTCTCTTGGTAGGTCGCCGAGCATCGCCACGCGGTGATCTATCTCGGAATTAGCGCCTTGGAGACGGTAGAGGATTTCGATATTTTTCTCGGGTGCAGCCTCTGCGCGCTGCCCAACTTCTTGCGACTTTGACATCTATAATTTATTGCTAACGAAATAATTAACAGGGCTTTTCTCCTGTTCTGAAACACTGCACACAAAGGTAGGAAATTTTTGAGAGACGATATCGTGTAGGAGCGCGGTGGCACAGAGTTCACTCTCGCGGTGTCCGAGATCTATTAGTAGTAATCTGCCGTCTGGTTTTTGAAAGTCGTGGTACTTAACATCGCCCGTGAGGTAGGCATCGGCTTTGGCTTGTAGGGCGGCTTCTAAGTATTCCATCCCACTCCCTCCGCAGAGCGCCACGCGCAATATCTGTTTTGCGGTTGGTACACTAAACCGTAAACAGGGTTGCTCGGGGAAACACCGCGCTATGTAATGCAGAAAGTCTTTTTCTGGCATCGGTGACGAGAGTGTTCCGATTAAACCTATCCCTGCGTTCGGTTGTCCGATGACGGGGGCGAGTACTTGTTCGGGGTGTAAACCTATTTTCTTTGCCATGGCATAATTAACACCACCTTGTGCCGCATCGAGGTTTGTATGTGCAGCTAGGAGTCCGATATGCGCGCGCAGGGCTTGTATAATAATTCGGCTAGCGCTAGAGTCGCCTCGCAAACTCTTCAGACCATGAAAAATAATGGGGTGGTGCGAAATAATGAGGTTGCAGCTGCGCGTAATGGCTTCAGCAACTACGTCTTCGGTAACATCCAAACATATAAGAGCGCCCTTAAATGGTGTATCGGGTTCGCCTACTAAGAGCCCACTGTTATCGTAGCTCTCTTGTAGGGTAAGAGGCGCAGCGTTATTTATGACCGCTAAAACATCTGAAAAGGTGATAGATTCCGCCATTCGTAGTCTGTAAAAAGTATGGAGAGGGGAGATTGAGAGGAGGTTATAAAATATCGCGCAGTTGTGCGAGTAGTCTTTTCACGTTCACGAGTTTTGCAATGGCTTCTATCCGTTGTTGCTCTTTGTCGCCCATGACTGCGAGGCGCTTTTTAGCTTGGTCAATAGCAATGCCCTCGACGCGTACGAGGTGAAAAATGCGGCGTAGTACTTCGATGTCGGCAGCCTTGTATTGTCTGCGACCGCGCTGCGTCCGACTGGGAGTAAGCTGCTTAAACTCTGTTTCCCAATAACGAAGCGTAGAAGGCTCTACGCCCAGAATCTGACTAACCTCACCTATCGTGTAAAATAGTTTCTCTTTGTCTAGAGACTGCTTCTCATCCATCCTTTATTCCTCCTTTTTCAGAGATATTTTTCCGTCTTGGTCTAGTTGGATCTTCGTCTCAGGTAGGTCGGCTTGTATGAGATTTCTCATCTCCTTAATAACGTGCATCGAGGGGTCTAGAAGTGTACCGCCTGGAGCTATTTGCTTGGTCGCTATAACTTGCCCGTCAATAAAGCGTCCGTCTCTCAGTATACGGATTTGTAACAATGGTGCAATACCAGACACCCCACTGAGGCTGAAGCGACCGTAAGTGCAAAAATTTCCCATACTGTAAACTATAAAGCGCTCTTTGTAGATATCTATGGCACGTGTGACATGCGGTCCGTGTCCCAGAACCAGATCTGCACCTGCATCTATGAGTACACGAGCTATCTCGTATACATTACCGCGGTTTTCCCCTAAGAAATTCTCCTTCTGTTTGGTGACGTGTGTGCGAGAGGCGCCTTCGGCTCCCATATGACACGAGGCTATGACAATATCATTTGTCTCTTTGAGCTTTTTAACGGTTCGTTGCAGCAATGCGTAATCATTTAATGCGCACGTACCACTATTCGGAGCAAATGCACAAAAGCCTATCTTAAGCCCCTTTACAGTAAGAGTATCGGTCGGGTGTACCACTAGACCTGCATTTCGGATGCCGAGGGAGTCTAGTAATTCGCGCGTCTTTTTGCGTGCAGGTTCGCCGAAGTCGCCCACATGATTATTGGCCATACTGAGTAAGTCAAAGCCCACACGTTTGAGTGTACCTGCATAGCGAGTCGGCATCCGGAAGAGGTAGCATTTAGATAAGTCGCGACACGCTTTAGCGGGATGACCGCCATCGAGAAAAGCCCCCTCTAGGTTCCCGAATGTAATGTCGGCTTGCTGTAAATAAGAAGCGACGGGTGCTAGTAGAGCGTATGCGTCGTCGTTAGGAGGTAACGAGGTCTTATTGGGGTAGTCTGTGCCTAGCATTATGTCTCCGACGGCCACGATCATCAGTGTATCAGCGACTGGGACGAAGGTAGAATCGGGCTGGTTACTTTGTACCTGTAACGAATCGGTTACGAGGGGCGGTTGTGTAGTACTAGTGCCGCACGCCCAAAGAAAGTAGGGCGTGATACCCAGAAGCAATAAGAATATGAAATGCGGTTTCAACATATTTTAATCCAAAGATTGTCCTGATTGTAATGCACTCTGTGCAAGCTCTGCGAGAGTTAGCGGCGTAAGATCCAAAAAGAAGTAGTGCAGCGGATCTACGGCTTCCCCTCTCAAATGTACTTCGTAGTGTAAATGCGGAGCAATGCTCATCCCAGTGTTGCCTACTGTTCCGATAATAGCGCCGCTCGATACCTTTTGCCCTGTCCGCACGCGCATCGCGTCTAAATGAGCATAGACGGTCTCGTATCCGTTTCCATGCTCGAGTATAACAGTGTTGCCATGCCCACGTTTTGAGCTTACAATGCTTTTTACAACACCGTCTGCCGTGGCTCTAACAGGAGTCCCGATACTGGCAGCAAAATCTACGCCGCTGTGCATTTTCAAAACTTTGTAGAACGGATGTATGCAAGTAGCGAAGGGAGCGGCTACGCGAATAGAACTAGAGCGGGCTATGGGCAGAAGTGCTGGGATGCTCCGTAATAAGTTCGTGGAGTCTTGGGCGAGGTTAATGAGGGTATCAAATGTCCCCGTGACGGACGTTACGTCTGACATAACGTCGTTAAGCAAGTTACTAGTTCTATCCACGATGGAAACCGAACCTTTGTCTTGTAACTCTTTATACAGATTGGTGACAACGCGTTCAGCCTCTTGCTCGTCATTGTGCGCGGGTTCGGCTTCAAAAATGGTGCGATAAATGTGATCATCGCGCTGCCTAATGTCTTCCAGTACGGCTGTTACTTGCTGATAGCGCTCGTTTAATTTGTTCAGGTACTCTTCGAGCTGTATATTGTCATTTGCCAGTTGTTTCTCGCGCGGCGTGTCGGAGAAAAATGAATAGACAATATAACTCAAAATTGCCAAGGCTACGCTTGCTAGGAAGTAGCGCAGGAGTAAGATAAAATAATGTTTGGCGCCTCTTTTTACCCTGGTAAAGGCAAGTGACTCGAGGTTGAACTGATATTTTTGTTTTGGCACAACAAAACCTATTTGTAAATAAATTAGATAACGAAGATACTACAAAGAATCTTATTCGTTGGCTTAGTTGTTGTGCTAGGAATTCTATGTCTCAGGGAGACGATTCGGCTGTCTGCCAAAACACATGTTATTGCGTAGGCGAAAACGCCTTCCTGAAAAGTCTGATTTGCGCGATAAAAAAAGACCTAGCAGCGTGGCTAGGTCTTTCTTTTTATAATTTAATAACGCAATGACGGTATACTAATCGAGCTCTTGAGTCTCGGCGTATGCAAGCATCTCTTCGTATTCTTCTTCGTTCATATCATTGAAGTACAGAAGCGGATTTACGGGTTCATTTTTCACTAAAACCTCGTAGTGGAGATGCGTACCTGTGCTGCGTCCTGTAGAGCCCATTGCCCCGATCACCTGTCCGCGTTTTACGCGCTCGCCTTCCTTTACGAGGAGTTTACTCATATGCGCATAACGAGTTTTGTAACCGAATCCGTGATCTATAATCACTTGGTTGCCGTAGCCTGAACTCGAATATGCGGCAGTAATAACTATCCCGTCCCCCGAGCTGTGAATGGGGGTGCCTAATGCCCCCGTAAAGTCTACTCCTGAGTGGAACTTCCCACGATGGTTAAACGGATCGCTCCGATAGCCAAATGTGGAGGAC
>CAJPTS010000167.1 GCA_905373625.1 Bacteroidia bacterium | reverse complement strand
CACCCCCCCTACAAAGCCTTGCAGAGGCAAGGCTAATGACAAAGGGTAATCATGGTGTCCGATCCTAAATTCGGTTTACTATCTCAGTCCTATCTTAGACTCTTCAGTTGACTCTATGGTTAATACTTTATTCTACTTCTCGAGATCCTCTTCCGTAGCGGGCTCTGGAGGGGACGAAGGGCGTAGCCCGAAGGCAACGACAGAAACCGTATTAGAAACTGCCACCCTAACCCCAGGCTTGTATCACGTACGTCTGCACGCACATACGGGCGCTACTCATACGATTTTGCTTGTGAAGCAATAGTTCGCAGAGAGCGTAGTATTACGATTAGTGGGCATCCATGTTTAGGCATAGATGCCTATTTTTTTAGGGAGCTGGGGCTTTTAAGTGCGTGTTAAGATGTGGGGAGGGGTTATTCTTTCAAACAACCTAGTGGAATAATTTTAACGCCATCTGCGCGCGTGTATGCCATAGTGCCACCAGTAATAATAAGCAACAAATCGGGCTCTCTAATAAATTCTTGTCCCTCTTTGTTGTGCGCTTGTATGAGTCTTTTCAGCTCAAGTAAATGTTCGGCGCCTGTCTCTATCTCATTACTGCCGAGTTTACATTCTATCAGGGCGTACCTGCCGTCATCAAGATGCAATACGATGTCTGCTTCGAGATCGTAACGATCGTGATAGTAAGAAATATGGCTATTCAAATCCAAGGTATACGCCTTAAGATCGCGGATACACATTTGCTCAAAGATAAAACCAAAGGTCTTCAACTGAACCATAAGCGCATCGGGCGAGACTCCTAATAGAGCAACGGCAATAGAAGGATCGCAAAATGCTCTTTTGGGAGAATTTCGGAGAGCACTTTTACTCCGAATGGCGGGACACCAAGCATCCAGATTTTGGATCACAAAAAGCCGCTCAAGAGCTCTTTCGTAATCGGTAAATGTGTCTTCTGAAAGGGTGAGCTCGCCCGACGCTGTTAAGTCGGACAGAAGTGTTTTCTTCTTTGCCAAGGTCGAAATATTGCGTGCATACGAGCGCAATAATAACTCTGCAATTCGCTCATCTCGTCTCTTTCCGTCTATTCTTGATATGTCGTCATCACAGACAGTGCGAACATAATTTTTGGCAATTAGGAGCTGTGCTTTAACATTACGTATGAAAAGTGAGGCAGGCCAACCGCCACGTGCTGCTGCATAGATTAACTTTTCGATAGTCATTTGTGACGTTTTACCGTCGATATCGTAGTTTGGATCGTTGAATAAGCGTTGTAAGGAGACTTCGCCACTAGATTCGCCAGATTCCCACAAACTCATGGGTAACATTTGCATTTTGGCAATACGTCCTGTTCCAGAATGCGAAGTTGCTGATTTGTCAATAGCATTAGAACCTGTTAGGATAAATTGACCTGGGCGTCCTCCGCGCTCATCAACGAGTACCCGAACAGCATCCCACAATACGGGGGCGTCCTGCCATTCATCTATAAGCCGCGGCATCTCTCCTTTGAGCAATAAAGAGGGTTTTGAAGCCGCAGTAGCGAGATACTCGGCTCTCATATCAGGATCTTGCATCTTGATAATGCTTTTAGCGATCTGCGATGCGGTCGTGGTTTTACCGCACCATTTCGGACCTTCAATTAACACCGCACCAAAAGCCTCAAGGAGCTCTGTCAGCATACGGTCTGCGGTGCGCGGATAGTATCTCATTGCCTATAAAATTTATCACATGCGAAGTTACAGAGAACTAATATATTAACCATTTCATTCGGCTTTTTTGTGTCATTTTGATCGGGTAAATTGCGCTATTTCATTCGGGTCTTTTGCGGTGTTTTGATCGGGTAAATTGCGGTAAATAAAAGCTATCTATTGCACAATAAGCGCAAAGTGGACTGTTTTTTCTCTCACCTCTTGCTAACAAACTAAAATAATGACCGAGAGTATTACTTTTGCAATTGAACAATAGCGAAGAGGTGATAAAAGGTAATTCACCGCAGTTGCCACTCAGATATTGTAATACGTTACGTCTCAAATAATAAGCGAAAAGAACCATGGTTCGGACTCTACTATCATGCCTACTATTCTTGCTTGTCGGATCTGCCTCCGTCTTAGCGCAAACAGGACAGACAGACGAGATTGAGGCAAAAAAGATGTACGAATTAGCCGAAAGATACAGCAAGGGGCTCTATGGTGTAGAACAAGACTATGCCATGGCCTTCGAGTGGTACATGAAAGCCGCAAAGAAAGGCTATGCCCCCGCGATGTTCAGTGTAGGCTATGCCTACGATCTGGGAAATGGCGTCACACAAGATAAATATGAGGCCTTTAAATGGTACAAAAAAGCCGCGGAAAAGGGCAATGTGAGCGCTATGAATAACTTAGGCTATGCCTACGCTTATGGAGAAGGCGTCACACAAGATAAGTATGAGGCCTTTAAATGGTACAAAAAAGCAGCGGAAAAGGACAGTGGGAGCGCTATGAATAATCTAGGCTATGCCTACGCTTATGGAGAAGGCGTCGCACAAGATAAATATGAGGCTTTTAAGTGGTACAAAAAAGCAGCGGAAAAGGGCAATGAGAGCGCTATGCATAACTTAGGCTATGCCTACGCTTATGGCGAAGGCGTCGCACAAGATAAGTATGAAGCCTTTAAATGGTACAAAAAAGCAGTTGAAAAGGGCAATGTGAGCGCTATGAATAATCTAGGCTATGCCTACGATCATGGCGAAGGCGTCGCACAAGATAAGTATGAAGCCTTTAAATGGTACAAAAAAGCAGTTGAAAAGGGCAATGTGAGCGCTATGAATAATCTAGGCTATGCCTACGATCATGGCGAAGGCGTCGCACAAGATAAGTATGAGGCCTTTAAATGGTACAAAATAGCGGCAGAGAAGGACAATGCTAGCGCTATGAATAATCTAGGCTATGCCTACAATCATGGAGAAGGTGTTGCTCAAAATTATAACGAGGCCTTTAGATGGTATATGAGGGCCGCGGAAAAGGGCAATAAGAGCGCGTTACAGAACTTGGAGACCCTATTTTCTAATGGTGAAGGCATAACTCAGGAACAGCGTAAAGTTTTCGAATGGTTTCGTGATGCCACAGAAAAAGATAATGTAGGCGCAATGAATGGTTTAGGCGCTGCTTATTATAAGGGGCTCGGTATTACTCAAGATATGCGTAAAGCATTTGAATGGATTCAAAAAGCAGCAGGAAAAGGCAACGCGACGGCGATGTATAACTTAGGGTATCTATACGATAATGGCGAAGGCATCTCTCAAGATAAGGGTAAAGCTTTTTATTGGTATAAGAAAGCTGCAGAAGAAGGCAAGGTCTCTGCAATGAATAGAGTAGGTTATGCCTATGACAACGGACTAGGGATTACAGCGGATAAGCAAAAAGCATTCGAATGGTACAAGAAGGCGGCTGAGAACGGGGATCCGAAAGGGATGTTAAACCTAGGAACTCTTTATGCCAACGGGGATGGCATGCAGCGAGATAGTTATAAAGCGTTTATATATTATAAAGAGGCTGCGGATAGGGGTAATGTTGCTGCCATGAACTCGCTCGGGTATGCTTACGAAAACGGTGAAGGCGTTGAACAAAATAAACGTATAGCGGTGAATTGCTACACAAACGCCGCAGAAAAAGGGAATGTGGCTTCGATGAGTAGTTTGGCAAAGATGTATGAGAATGGAGAAGGTGTTGCCTGCGATCCGCTTGCTGCCCAGAAGTGGTATGGTAAACTTTTCCCCTTACGAATGGAGGCGGCAGAATCTGGCGACTCTTATGCTATGGTACAAGTAGCAGATGCATACTACCATGGGCGTGGTGTTACTCGCGATCTCCCTAAAGCGTTACTATGGTATGGTAAAGCTGCTGAAAAAGATGAGACCTCGGCTGCCTCTGTCCTAGCTCTTTTCAACCTGATGGGCGAAGATCTCATACCGTTCAGTCGTGATGTGGTACGTGCGGAGTATTGGCTCAAGAAGTTGTGCAACGGCAATGTACAGCAGGTAAAAGAGAAAAAGGCTGAGCTGGAAAAGCGAATACAAGAGCTAAAGAGCGAATATCGTTCTATGCAAAATTACCTTGCGGATAAAGATATTAGAAAAGTAAAAACAGACGCTCAGCTCCGCGATAAGGTTCGTTCATTCCAGAGATATTGTCGGCAAAACAACATCTGGATGCGGGGGCGTCTCTTTGATTTTTGTACTGCACTAGATGCAAAATAAGTACAAGGTTCAAGGCACAAAGTAACGCTAAAAGTAAAAAGCTAGAAGTAAAAAACATGGACTTCGTAGGGGCGAGGCACGCCTCGCCCAAAATTCCCATCATATCATGATATGTATGTTCCCCGCATTGCGTTTTTTCGTGTGTTCCCCACGAACAGGGCGTAGCAGGCTACGTCCCTACAAAAGCCACAAAACGCAACTTTTAACTC
>CAJPTS010000166.1 GCA_905373625.1 Bacteroidia bacterium | reverse complement strand
CGTACGTCCGAAGTTGCCCCTCTTTGTATTTTAGTGCTGTGCAAAAAACGTGAAAATGGCAGAGAAATAGCGAATACGAACCATGACGACTCTAGTGCGAAGTTCTGGAGTACGCTCTATTTTTTAGTTCTTTACCCAACCAATTTTTTAACAATAAAATTTTGAGATGATGAATAAGATAAACACATTGAAAGGCATTGTGGTATGGGCAATCCTTTTCTTCATTCCTTTGCTAGCGATGTCACAAGAGCCGACCTTCGGCGGAGGAACAGGAACGGCTAGTGACCCCTACTTAATTGGGACAAAAGAGCATTTCGAAGCGCTAGTGAAGGCTGTTCAAGCTGGCGAAAAGTACAATGGGAAATATTTCTTTCAAACAGCAGATCTTAATCTGGGCAGTACTACCTTAAAACCTTTTTCGTTAGAAGGGATTTACATAGGGAACTACTACAAATTAGGTCACTTCACACTAGAAATCCCTAAAGACGCCCAAGACGTAACGCTATTTGCAGAATTGTATGCAACCATACTAGAAAATGTAACGATAAGCCACGCCAGCGGGGAAAATTTAGCCCAGTTGCAAATATTTCGAATAGCAGAAACGGCTAGGGATGTCGCCTTTTCTAATGTGAATGCTAACCTCGATTTTGGTATCCGTACCATGCGACTAGATTTGGCCTATGCCCGAGCAGCAGAGAATATTGTTCTCGATAACAGCACACTCACAACAAAGATGGAGCTCGGCGCAGTATCGGCTGATATAAAGGTTGTATTCTTTGGGACGCTTGCAGGCTTTAATATGCTCCGAGGCGATCTCGAGCTGGCGATTGTAAAAACGGCGGCATTCACGGGCCTAGTGAAGTTAAATAGTGGGTTTGCAGACCTTACAGAGTGCGCTACGTTGGCAGGTAAGCGGAGCATAAATATTACAGGCGAAGGAATAGGTACAATCGATCAGACAGATCATGACGCTGCTTTTCCACAGGTTTACGGACAAATTTTGTATTCCAAAGATCTCTATTCCGATGTAAATGCCGTAGCGGTCACTGGTACGGAATCCTGCTTGGGCTTGACGGACGCTGAATTGAAAATGGACATCGCAAAAGCCAAAACCACGGTGATAAATGGGAGCACTATTTACCAGCCCTATCAACCAGGTTTTCGCTTTATACAAGGTGAGTATCCAGCTCCACGGTGGTATCGCGCTCCCGAACGCTATCGGCGCGCCCTAGCTAATGTGCCGAAAAACTCCAAAGAAACTCCCTTCGAAATCGAAAATGTAACTGATTTTATTGTTGCAGCAGAAATGGGTATTACGCTGCAATTTGTTAAACAGACAGCCGACATCGATTTCTCTACCTCGGGCGAATCTATCATGCACAGTGGGAGTAATCTGATTGGGAAAATTTTCCATTACGATGGCGGTGGACACAAAATTAGGGGCGTGAATTACGATGCGCCCAGCGAGGCAAAATGTGTCAAATTTGCTTTGTTCCAAAATGGTAGTATAAGTAATGTCGTGCTTGATGATGCCAAAATATCCGTCCGTACGGGGAATATAAGCGGTGAGTATGCTTGCTTAGCAGTAATGCCTGAAGAATTAACTAATTGCACTCTAAACAATTGTAAGCTGACACTAACGAATAGCAGTTCTACCCCAAAATTAATTTCTGCGGGCATTGTGGCAGCTGGCTTAGCACCAAAGGGTGTATGTACAGGTGTGACGATCAATACCTCTGCACTGACGCTTAAGGGTAATGATTTATATGGGGTGATCGGCGGCGCAATAGCCAAAATAGATGCTACCACTCCTGTTGATAAGCAAACGGTAAGTGGGCTCGTTGCCAATAACCTCTCGTTAAACATTGAAGGCGAAGCTGAAAGTGGAACTTCTATGCTCCAAGCTGGAGGGCTTTTTGGTTTAGTCTCGCACGCCGATATTTTTAGGTGTGGGGTCAGTGGTACATTTGCAGCCTCGAAGCCGACATCAGTTATGTGCCTAGGGGGAGGGATCGGAGCTATCAATGCTGCGGCTAACATCGCGCAGTGTTATGCCAAGATGTCACTACAAGCGGCTAAACTTAAATGCATCGGTGGTTTTGTAGGGCAAGCGTATACAAACGATTATACCATCAGCGATTGTTACGTTAATATTCCAGCTTTTGAGACGCAAGAGGGTGAAAGCTGCGCTGGTTTTATCGGGAACACGGAAGTGAATCCTGCTCGTATGGCAATTGAAAATTGTTACATCACCTCGCCGCATTTCGTACTGGGAGCAGCCGCATCTGTGCATACACGCCCTTTTGCATCTTATCTACCAACTATTGCCGCGCCTACAGATTTAGGACTCTTTCTAAAGAATTGCTACTATAAAATTGACAATTATCCCGCCGATGCTCAGCCTGCCCTTGTGGCACAAGCGCAAAGCGATTTGTCAAACCCATCGAACTTCAATAATTGGAATTTCTATTCTACATGGCTCATGGTAGACAATGCTCCTGTTTTACGATGGGAAAAACTCATTACTTGGATGCCAGAGGGCGATGGAAGCGAAACACACCCTTTCCTCATTGCATCGCTAGACAATCTGCGATGGCTCAGTGAGAATTATTCCATCTGGTCACGGAATTTTCATTACAAGCAAGTAGCAGAGATAGACGCTACAGAAACGAAGGATTGGAATACTACAGGAACAACGAAACTTGGTTTCCGCCCCATAGGTAGTGCACTGTATCCTTTCACTGGCACTTATGATGGTAATAACTTCGTCATCCGTAATCTATACATTGGCGCTCACGATGAGACGCTAGGCTTCTTTGGGGTCGTTGACGGCGGGAAGGCGGTTTTAGCAAAGATAAAGCTTGATAATTTGAAGATGGAGGCAGGCGATGCTGCCAAATTTGTAGGCGGCTTGGTCGGGCAAATAAATGCGCACGAGGCTCAGATTACAGACTGCCGAGTAACTATAGATGCCATTACGACGGGCATATCTACGACGACTGTAGGTGGATTTGCGGGGCAAGTTAACAACATTGCAATGCTTGCGCGCTCCTCAGTCTCCGCTTCTAATGCCACGAGTATGATTCTTGCCAAAGCGGGTACAATAGGAGGTTTTGTCGGCAACGTGCAGAGTGGTTGCGAAGTGCTACAAGAACTATATACGGATCTCTCGGTAGTAGAAGACGAAGCTGGAACGGTGCAAAAGATGGGCGGCTTTATCGGTAATATGGAAGGAGGAACCAAAACAGTCTTGCAGAATACGTACAGTCGCGGCGATGTGAAATTCCGTACTCCGTCAAATAAGGGAGCATATATCGGCTCAATGGAGGGTACGGGCAAAATCTATACCTCTTACACAACAGGTAAAGTAGAGGATATTAGCGCAGCCTCCCCCGTACTCATAACTAACTGTGGCTTTGGCGGTAACTATACTGGAGGTACGCTCGAGCAGAATTACTTCCTCAAGAAGCAAGGCGAGCAAGAGATAACAAGCCCAACGTTTGATGACGCTGGTAAGTGCACAGGACTCGAAAAGGAAAAAATGCAAAGTGGAATTGCATCTGATATGCTAGGCTTCTCGCCCGAGACTTGGAAGTTTGAAGCAGGGAAGTATCCCGAACTCTTTACTAGCAATGCAACGCAAAAAGGCAAAATAACAATTGAGAAGGTTGGCGAAGACAAAGGGACAATTGTGGTCTCAATAGCAGGTCTTGAGGTAACGAGCGGCAATCTGTACCGTGTTGGGTCGGTTGTAACGATTCGTGTAACGGTAAATGAGCCAGATAAATCTGAAGTAAAAATAGCTGTTAATGATGCGCCTCTTACATTGACCAATGGACAGGTTACCTATACCGTAGCCGAAGGTAAGAACGCAATAAAAGTGACGATCGAGCAGAAAAACACAGGTGCAGCGGTAGAAGACACCATATTTGCAGATGTTTTTGTTGCACCGAATCCCTTCGCGACGCAATTACATATTTCGACCAACGAATTACAAGGCGAATATACATTGTTGAATACACAAGGAATAGTTATTCGTAAGGGGACTATAGACGCTCACGATGTCTTAATTGATGCCACAGGATTACCCTCAGGTATGTATTTGTTACGTTTGACAGCCACGTCTGGGGCAAACAAGACGTACCGTCTTGTAAAGAACTGATAGTGAAAAAGAACTAATAACCCGTGACTGACACTGCCTTCGGGTGGTGTCAGTTTTTTTAGCTACGAGGTACGAGGGCACCATATGCGCCCTGCGGGCGCTAGTTAAGAGTTAAGAGTGCGACAAGCGCATTCGTGTGGGAGCAATGCTCTCTTGAGGCGAGCCCAAAGGGGCAAAGCAAATAGAGACAAAAGACGAAGGACGAGAGATGAAAAAAAATAACACGCGAAGCGCATTACAGAATGGGGTTTACTTTGTACTTTGAACCTAGTACTTAGTACCTAAAATTTGCCCGC
>CAJPTS010000165.1 GCA_905373625.1 Bacteroidia bacterium | reverse complement strand
AAATAAGAGGGCTTAACTCTACCGCAACTACTATAAGAAATCTCAACGGCATACGCAGCAGATTCATCAGGTACATTGAACTCATTTCCAGTTTCACCGTCTATTTTCCTAAGATCGGAGAACTGCGTAGCCTCAACATTACCTTTATACCATTGATAAGTTGCGCCATTGACAGGAGGTACATAAAGCGTAACTTTTCCGACGAAGTTGTTTACTGTTCCTCCCGCAGGGATAGGGGTGATAGCTGTAGCAAGAGCCGAATTACGCCAATATACGGTAAAGTTTTCAGGAACCACTGCGCGGTAAAGTCTATTCTCGCGGTATATATTAGTTTGTTGCGAGAGGTTGGAATGCGTACCGTCATCATTTATTGAGACGGGAACAATTTCTATCTGCGAATACCCAGCAGGGATCTTAACCCCATTGATTGTGAAAGTCGTGGTAGTAGTTTTGTCCATCTGGGGATTAACAGGCGTAATAGCCAACCCCGTCTGTAAAACTCCATTAATATAGACGTCTACAGAAGCTTTCAGTACATCTGAATGAGCGGTAGTCGTTACTTTGATACTTTCTCCGGAGGCCTTATAACAGCCCTTAAGTCCATCCCCCTCCTGCTCTACGTATTTTACCGAGATGTTCTGAAGATCGTCAGGTTGATCCACAACCTTGAAGTTCAGAGTTTTGGAGCAGACCTTGGTGGAATAATGGGGGTAGCTCGATCTTACTTTGTATGCTAACTGCACGTCAGCATTCGCTGTGAAATTAGCAGACTGACCAGTAGACGAACCAGCATTATTTGGTGTAATAGTCCAATTATCTACACTTAAATCAAAATGCGAAGCATTTGCCGAAGTGACGTCCAGCATAACCATGGTGGGTAAGTTCGCATAGAAGATAGGTGATGTCGAGCGTACCATATTTTGGATAATAGAGAAGTAGGGCGCCATAGAAACTACGTCACCGTTAAATGTATTATTGGTGGTGTTTTCATCGTCAACCTTTGGTGCTAGTACCACTTCTACATGATACCCCCAGTTTGATACATCCCAGGGATAGGAGATTTCTGTTTCTAAAGTATGGTCGTTGCCAGGAGCAAGAGCAGGTATAGGGAGCGTAAAGAGGTGTTCGCCCATAAGCGTCAGCCCCACTTTTGTGGTATAGGATGCTTGGTTCGGATATTCGTAAACACGTACCGTTACAGGGCAATCCTCTTGCGCCGTGGTGGCAACAGGACCGTTATTTTTTACCTTAATCTTCAGTTTCTGTGTACCTATGAGATCGCAATTCGTACCGTCAGCATTGGGCGTTATGGCAGTAACTTGGAAGTCACGGCGCATTTCACGAACCTCGAAACCACTGATGGTAACTCCCGCATAAGGTAGCGCGCCTTTGAAATGAGCACGGATCTGTATTTTACCTGTGGCAATAGGCAATTCAATCTTAGCAATGCGGTAAGCCTCTGGTTCATCATTCAGAACCCATCCTGCGTCAGAGTCATACCAATTATCAGACCAAATGGTAGTATTTTTCTTGAGTACCTGCCACTGCTTTCCGTCTGTAGAATACTCAAAATAAAAAGTAGCAGGCGTCTGACTTACGTCTTTTTCATAAATATAGCCAACAATAAACTCCTTTTTTTCAGGACCTTCGAGATTAAATATAGGACCTGTTAACGTGGACTGTTCGTTCAAATTGCACTGTGGTAGCCCTGTAGTCCAAACCTGATAAGAGTAGGGCACATTGGTCGTATACTTAGGTTTACCCTTGAACTTAGCCTGCGTGTCTACAAAAGTCTCCGTCCAAGAAGAGCTATAAAGCACACCAGCCGCTTCAGGATACCAGTGCATAAGACGATCAAAACGGTCTTTTACAGGATAGCGCTTTGTATTTACTCCCGCTTGGATGTCATATGTAGGATAGGAGTAAAACCTAGTAGTCTGAGTGTTATTTGAGGTCTCATCGTCAGGCTCTGTATTAAGAATCACCTCGACAATAATGTGCTTTTCATTTGATATGGCTTTATCAACATCAGGAGCTAAGTTCAATCCCGAAAGAGAGTGAGTCATTTCCGCGCCAGGTGCCAATACATCGTTAAATGGGAACACGTGCTCAATTCCATTGAGTGTGACTTTTAGCTTATAGCCCCCCGTTATCTGCTCTTTGCCGTAATTCTTAACTTTCACCTTAAGAGGCGCTGTCACCAAATCAAACCCTTTTGGCGTCTCAATATTCACTATCCCGATATCTTTCTTAATCAGATCGCCAAGTACCTGTATGTCATCTAAGAAAAGCCCCGATTCTGCTTCGCCATCAGTTTTTGTTTCAAACTCAAAGCGGAGGCGGAATTTTTTGTTACGAGTTGCAACTTTAGACAGATCAACATTCATAGTATTCCAGCCCGACATTACGGTACGCGTAACATTTTCCCATACAACAGACTCAACATCAACAGGAACACCCCCAGTAGGATCTGCATCGGTAATAACAACCAGACGGAACTTATCGTCAGGCTTGCTATTCAGACAATATTTTGCTTTAAAACGTACGTCTTTAATAAACTCGGCTCGGATCCCCACTGAGACCTTATAGATCACTCGTGTCTGCGAGAATTTCTTATTGTCGTCGTAACTACCATCTATATGGTCCGCTTCTTTTTCTGAATATGTTCCAGTGGCCAAGACATTCTCACCGCTAAATGCTTCAGTGGGGGCTGTTTTGTACGTGGTATTAGCGAGATTACGAACAGGCTTACCAATTTTCCATGATTCAGATAGCGTCCATCTCTGAGCTGCATTCGTTTCAAAATCTTCACTCATGAGACATTCGTATACTGTGCAAAACCGATGTTCGTCATACTGCTCTACGGCAGGGAAAGAACGATCACTAACCGTGAGAGGTGAAATCGTTCCTGCCTGTATCTCATTAAATGCTTTGAGTTTTACAGCATTGACAGGGAATTTTACAGAGATTTTATTTTTTAGAGTAGCGGAAGAAGCTATATTTGCCACGACCCAGAAATGGTGCGATCCAGGTAATATGCGATGCTCTACATCATCAGGGACAACACCTAACTTAATAGTATTCCCCGTGATTGTAAGATCACAAAATTTATTGCTTGGTAACGAAGAAAAATAGGGGGTAGCGGTGTGATAGAGAGAGAAACTAGCTACATCTGACGCAGTGCCCACAAAAGGTAATTCGAGACCGTCAAGCTTATAAAAGCCATATCCCGCAGTTACATCAAAAGATATACGAGCCAATTCGTTAAGATTCGTTCCTTTTCCTACAGGTGTTGTGAGCTGTTGTAGTTCATACTGACCAACTTTCAAAGGGTTATCATTAACATCGACCACCATAATATCGTCGACATTTAGACCACCGCCGAGCTTGGTATGTCCCTCAAAGTAAAGTTCAACCTTGGCTAATTGATCGTCTGATAATGCGATATATGTATTCGTTTTAGTATTTAAATGCTTTTTAAAGGCATCAGCTAAAGAGATCGCTTTTTGCACAAACTCTTCATTCTGCTCTTGATAAGAGACGAGTTCGCGCCATCCGCCAAGTGAACCGAATTTCTCAATACGATACTTAATTACTAGTTTATCGCACTGCGTACGCTGCGGAGAAGCGAATTGGAATTTTAGGGTTGGCGATTTGGCATTACGCTTACGTAAGTCAATGGCAGGTAAAATGACAGCTGAAAATGCCTTATCGTCATATGCAAAATAGCGTAAGTGTAAGCCGCGTCCTTCGCCTTGTACACCATACGAACGTCTGGGCTGATTTTTACCCCCTTGTGCTTTTACTTCCCACTTGATGTAAACGTTGTTAGAAGATTTCTGAAAAGTACCAGACTCCCAACAATCAATCCATCCTGTAGGTTTTACCCCGATTTTATCTTTCTCCCAGTAATCAACATAAGCCTGCCCTACTTTGGGAGAGCCTGCGTAAGGCGTCTTTATGTCCTCAAAATCTTGCCAATAAACGATTCTATTTCCGTCTTGATCATTCCCAAGAGTTCCTCTTTTCCACTCAGGAATATCTTGTGCCTTAGCGACACCCGTAATTAGTGTAGCGATCAGGAGGAATAAGCACCATTTAAGATAATACCTTTGTAACATTGCTTTTCCGTATTTATTTTCACGTTCAGTTGTACCTAGCTATTCTTTTAGGTTTACGCACTTCTACTGCAATTGTTCCACAGCGGTAGACGTACATTTTCCTATACAAAATAACAAACAAAAGATAAAAGGGAAAAGTAATTCGGAGGGCTCAGGTTTCAAAGTTTGACTAATGCGACGTTTGTTACTATTAAACCGACACCGAATGTCCTATGTGACTATTATTTTTCTTGGAAATCCACAAATGAGTAGCTCCCCCACAAAAAAAGCGGCGCACCGAAGTACGCCGCCATTCTTTACAATTTCAACTTCCCCCTACTTTGCCGTCAGGAGCGTTACATTGCCCTTCATGTCAAAGAGACT
>CAJPTS010000164.1 GCA_905373625.1 Bacteroidia bacterium | reverse complement strand
TTTACGACTATTTTTTACTACATGTGCTGCGTCGGCATAGGAGTTGCAAAACGCCCGAACACTTGTTTAGCCCTCAAGGGGAAAATTCGCAGTACAACCTACTAACATCACCTTGTTGCTGCTCCCTTCCAGGGGACAAGGATGTGTTCTGTCTCCGCGATTCCGAAGTGCGAGACAACATAGTACGAATACACAAATCGGACTGTTTAGAAGCGCAGCGCTTAGCATCGGAACATGGCGATTGGCTAGTGAAAGATGTAGATTGGAATAAAAAAACGGAAAAGCGTTACCCCACACATATCTACGTGGGTGGGCGGGATCGTACAAATCTTTTAATTGAGCTTTTCTCAGTATTTATGAAAGTACTGCCCGATACGAATATCACGCGCGCCGATTTGCGTAGCGATGGCGCTTATTTCCAAGGCGTGCTCTCATTCTCATTACAGCATATTACTCAGCTCGATATGCTTATACAGCGCCTCTATCGTATAGAGGGGATTCAGCGCATTTATAGGTTAGATGTACCGTCCTCCTACGAGTTTGTAGACAGGCTTTAACACTATACCCCTATCCCGACACAAAATGAGAACCTTTTTAAGACAAAGCCTCTTCCTTTTGTGCCTTTTGTCTCTTCTCTTAGGGCAGATGGCTGCGCAGGCACAGCTAAACCGCTACTATTTTTATGCTAAGACGCAAAAGCTTTACGAACGCGGTGATTATTCGGGGGCTGTAGGTGCCATCTCCGTATTTCTCGAATATCAAAGCGAAGATGAAATTGCGCTCTACTTGCGTGCATTGTGCAAGTACCAACTAGATGACTGGCGCGGAGCGCAATTAGACCTTGACCAACTCCTGACGCGTAAACCTTTCATGACGGAGGCGCTTGTCTTACGAACTGCCGTTCGGAATCAATTAGGCGAACATCGTGCCGCTATGGTAGATATCCGTCTTGCTGCGGAACTCCGCCCAAATGAACGAGATATACAGTACATGCGCGGTGTTACGCATTTCCTATTAGAGGAATATCCTGACGCCATAGAAGATTTTACAGCCACGTTGAAACGAGATCCTGAACATCTGGACGCTAGGCTGAATCGAGGCACAGCGCATTTGTTGAAAGGCGATACGGTGGCTGCTCTACAAGACTATGTACAGGCCACGCAGACGAACCCCTATGCCCCAGGTCCGCATATCAATATGGCGCGAGTGTATTACGCACAAAAAAAGAATGAACTGGCTCTCGTTACGCTAGATAAAGCTCTGGAGCTAGCTCCTAAATCGGGGCAAGCGCTCCTCATAAAAGCATTGATAGAGCACGACCTCGGAAGAAAAGAGCTAGCACTGCGCACAGTATCGAAGGCGATAGAATACGCGCCGCGGAGTTCCTTAGCCTATTACAACCGTGCTATGATGTATGCCCAAGATGGCAACTATCGTGCCGCCATACAAGACTATGAGACTGCCGCACGCATCTCGCCGAGCAATGTCTATATTCGCTACAATGCTGGGCTTGTATACGGCGAATTAAAACGCTACCACGAAGCCGCAGATGCTCTCTCCTATGCGATTGCCCTCTTCCCGAATTTTGCCCAAGCATACAGCTTACGTAGCGAAATGCGGTTGAGATTAGGCGATAAGACAGGCGCACGTATAGATTATGACTCAGCGCAAAATATCGTGGCACGTTACATGAATACCAAGGAAAAAGATGCTGCGAAGTGGAGCGATACGAGTGCCAATTTCTCTCGTCTCATCGCATTTGAAAATGATTTCACTACACCCTCTGATTTAGGAGTCCCCGCTTTTCTAAAAGAAAATGACGAACTCTACCCCTTGGCAACCATACGCGTGGGGCAGGTGCAGAATTATACAGAATGGTCGCCCGTCCGTCGCGCCGATAGTGTGGCTGGTGCACCGTTCTTTACTTTAGTTATTCCGTCTAATGATACGGCGCGTTTAGTGGATCTCACTCTTTTTCCCCCTTTGCGCGACCCGCATGCCGTAAATCTGATACGTAGTATTTCTAAAGTAGAAGCACACAATTACGAAGAGGCGTTGGCGCTCCTAGATTCCATCCCGAAGCATAGTGCAATCAACCCACTGGGACGAGTGGTGCGTGTCGTAGCCCAGATCTCGCAGATACGTTTTGCGCCTCCCGTGCCTACTCATTTAATATTCTCGGGTGGAAAACGACAGGATGTTGCTGCTCCTGCTGATTATTCGAAGCCCATACAGGAGCTCGAAGCGCTTAATACGGAATATGGCGAGAGTGCTTATCTCCACTACAGTTTGGGGATTACACATTACCTCTCGCGCGATCTAAAAGCTTCCGAAGAAGCCTTCAATAAAGCAATAGCTCTAGAAGCTAATTTTGCAGAGGCATTGTTTAATAGAGGATTGGTACGTATCTTGCTAAATAAAAACAATCAGGCGTGTCTAGATTTAAGCTTAGCAGGGCAGTTAGGACTAGATCGCGCCTATCGGGTCATTTCCGATCACTGTAAGCGATAGTCAAGAACAAGCGATGAGTGAATTAGAGAAGGTTACAGACATCTCTCCTGAAGAGATTGAAGCCGAGCTGCACGCTGGCCACTTCTTACGTAAGGCTAATAATGGGGGGAATGAAATTTATCATTTCCGAGCGGTCGACTGCCCGAAGACTATGCATGAGCTGGGGCGCTTGCGCGAAGAGACTTTTCGATCTGCGGGAGGAGGCACGGGAAAAGAGTTAGATATTGATGTCTATGATACGGGCGAATATCCTTATACGC
The DNA here is from genome assembly GCA_905373625.1 of Bacteroidia bacterium. GTDB lineage: Bacteria > Bacteroidota > Bacteroidia > Bacteroidales > CAJPTX01 > Bacteroides_D. The sequence goes on along the minus strand of CAJPTS010000164.1, from coordinate 1,718 downwards.
AGCTCATTGTTTGGAATCCCGAGGCGAAGTTAATACTCGGAGGGTATCGGTACATCATTCCACTTCTCCGAAACCTTTCAAAGAGAATTTTTGCCGTATACCATTGAATTAGGGCGTTCGTTTGTGCAGACCGCCTACCAATCTACACGCGATGCACGGCGCGGAATGTACGTCTTAGACAATCTCTGGGACGGGCTCGGCGCGCTCCTCATATTGAATCCGACCATTAAATACTTCTTTGGCAAGGTGACCATGTATCCTACCTACAATTGGGAGGCGCGTAATCTCTTGCAAATATTCCTTCAGAAATATTTCAAAGATCCCGATGGACTCGTGACGCCGATCGCCCCCCTCGATTTGCACTTAGATCCTACACTAGAAGCAAAAGTCTTTACGGGTGGTTCTTACAAAGCCGATTTTGAGATCCTTTTGCGAGAGTTAGGCGAATTCGGAGAGCGTATTCCACCCCTCATTAAATCATACATCAGTTTGAGCAGTACGTCGCGCGTCTTTGGTACAGCCATCAATCATGAGTTTGGCGATGTCGAAGAAACGGGCATCTTAGTCGCTGTAAACGAGGTTTTGCCCGACAAACGCAGCCGACATATCGATACGTTTGATCCTGCCAACCCAAGCAGTAAATAACCACTTCTAGCAAAAAGAGCGATGCCGCGCGTCTTAGGTTTAGGTAATGCGCTTATGGACTCCATCATCCCATTAGCAGACGACTCTCTCCTCAAAGAATGGGAGCTTGTGAAAGGTGCTATGCAAGTAGTAGATCTCGATACGCTGCTCGCCATGCACCAAGCAGCCAGCGCTGAGGAGATTCTGCGTAGCGTGGGCGGAAGTGCTTGCAATGCCATACGCGGTATAGCCCATTTAGGCTTGCAGACAGGCTTTATAGGTAAAATCGGTAACGACGAAACAGGAAAACGTGTCTTAGAAGCCCTACAAGCGGCAAAAGTAAATCCACAATTGCACTACAGCCGTGCACGCACGGGAGAGGTGCTCGCCTTAGTCTCCCAAGATACGGAGCGAACCATGGCTACCTTTTTAGGTGCGTCGGGGACTCTCAATGCTAGTGACATCGCCGAAGATGACTTTGTAGGCTATGATCATTTGCATTTAGAAGGTTATACGGTACCCAACCATGCCCTTTTTCATCGAGCCTTATCTTTGGCACGCACGTGTCATCTGACCGTATCATTAGATCTTACCAGTTATGATATCGTGGATATGAATCGGGAACTCCTCGGTCGGATGATCCCCGAATACATCGATATTCTTTTTGCCAATGAAGGCGAGTTGCGTGCCTTTACAGGTCGTGATATTGAAGCAGGCATGGAAGAGCTCGCCCAGTTGTGCGACGTGGTTGTGGTGAAGTTAGGAATCAAAGGCGCGCTGGCGCATAAAGGTAATGCCGTGTCTTGTAGTCCCAGTATCCCCGTTTGTTGTGTTGACAGCACGGGGAGCGGAGACATGTTTGCAGCAGGGTTTCTATACGGCTATTTGCAGGACTGGACGTTAGATGACAGTCTCGCTTTTGCCAACAAAATGGCAGCCGAAGTTATACAGGTTTACGGCACGGGGCTTAGTTGATTTTTTCTACAGATATTCCGAGCCTTCGCAAGGGCGAAGGCAGTAAATAGCCCATTCCCTTAAAACCGACAGAATCGGACAATAGTCTTTTGAGACGTTTATTCCCTTCTCTTATACCT
>CAJPTS010000163.1 GCA_905373625.1 Bacteroidia bacterium | reverse complement strand
TGGTACTTTGAACCTTGTACTTACTTTTAGCCTTTAGCTTTTTACTTTTAGCTTAGCTAGAGCCTTGCACTTAAAAGGAAGCTAGCGCAGTTGAAAGTTCTTACCCAAATAAACCTCGCGAACGCGCTCGTCGGCAGCTAGTTGCTCCGTACTACCCGACATGAGAATCGAACCATCAAACAAGAGGTAAGCGCGGTCTGTAATAGAGAGTGTCTCGCGCACATTGTGGTCTGTGATCAGGATTCCGATGTTCCGATCTTTGAGGTGCGCTACAATGTTCTGGATATCCTCTACGGCGATGGGATCAACGCCCGCAAAGGGTTCGTCAAGAAGTATAAATTTCGGGTCTAATGCCAATGCGCGTGCAATCTCTGTACGCCGTTTCTCACCACCCGAGAGCTGAATGCCGAGGTTCTTACGAATCTTCTGAAGGCTAAATTCTTTGAGAAGACTCTCGGTCTTTTCGTACTGATAGTCCTTGGGGTGATTTGTCATTTCTAGAACAGAGCGGATATTATCTTCTACTGAGAGTTTGCGGAAGACGCTTTCCTCCTGTGCAAGATACCCGATGCCTTGTTGTGCACGCCTATAGACTGGTTCGTGCGTAATCTCTTTATCATTAAGATAAATCGCCCCTTCGTTGGGGACGATCAGCCCCACAATCATGTAAAACGTGGTTGTCTTGCCCGCACCGTTAGGACCTAACAAGCCGACAATCTCGCCCTGTTGTACCTCTATACTTACTCCTTTTACTACCGTACGCTTCTTGTATTTCTTTACGAGCGCACTCGTATGCAGGCGCATTTTCTCGGTATTTTCCATTCTATTTACTATTTGAGAATGCAAGCCAAACTACTGAGAGGGAGACCTCTAAAAAGAACGGTGCAAAAACTCCGAAATGCTACTGTCTGATTATTTATCATATTCTTCAACGATAAGCCAGTTTAGGCTCTCCACATAGACGATTTCAGTTTTTGCAACGATCCGATTAGAAACGGAATTAGTAACCTTACAAGTGTACACATTCAGCCAATGCCTGAGCCGCAGCCTCCATTACTGCTTCGGAAAGAGTGGGATGCGGGTGAATGGTATGATGTAGCTGCTCAGCAGTAACCCCTGTTTGCATTGCAAGCGCCAATTCGGCAATCATCTCGGTGGCAGAAGCGCCTACTATATGAGCGCCTATTAACTTGTGTGTCTTAGCCTCAAAGAGTAATTTGACAAAACCATCTCGTGCCCCCATGGCGGTAGCTTTACCCGATGCTGTAAAAGGGAAGTTCCCCACAATGTACTCTATGCCCTGCTCCTTAGCTTGGTGTTCTCTAAGTCCTACTGAGCCAATTTCAGGCGTGGTATACGTGCAGGCTGGCACAACGTCGTAATTTGGGGTAGATGCTTTTTCTCCCTCCACCATGTAATTAACACAAGCCACAGCCTCAGCAGAGGCTACATGCGCAAGCGCGATGGTCGGGATTACATCTCCGATGGCAAATACTGATGGTACATTAGTTTGAAAATGGTTGTTTACTTTAATGCGCCCACGTTCAGTTTCTATGCCCAACTCTTCGAGCCCCAAGTTCTCCGTATTGGGCTGAATACCGACAGCCGAGAGTACCTGATCTACTCGTAACTCTTCATTCCCTTTAGCGGTCTCTAATAGCAGTACACAGTTTTTCCCTACAATCTTGCAGCTAGTCAACTTTGCGCCCACCATGGTATTGATTTTTGCCTTACGAAAAGCACGCCCGATGGCCGCTGCCACGTCGTCGTCCTCAAGAGGGACAAGGTGGGGTAAAGCTTCTATCAACGTAACCTCAGCGCCCATACTTTTGTAAAAGAAGGCAAGCTCAGCACCAATTGCCCCCGAACCTATCACGGCGAGTTTGTCAGGACGCTCGGTTTGTGTGAGCGCTTCACGATACCCTATCACGTATTTACCATCTATGGGGAGCATTGGCAATTCGCGCGCACGTGCCCCCGTGGCTATGATGATGCGGGGGGCTTCGAGTTCAATATTAGTTTCTTCTTGTTTTACGGCTACTTTTTGTGGTGTTAATAATTTGGCCTCACCGCGAATAACTTCTACTTTGGCTTTATTCAGGAGAAACTGTACGCCTTTGCTCATAGAGGCAGCCACTTCGCGACTCCGTTCTACGACGCGCTTGAAATTAATGGTGGCTCTCTCAACGTCTACACCATAGTCAGCCGCGCCACGTATTGCGTCGCAGACGTGAGCACTCTGTAGCAGCGCCTTCGTAGGAATGCAGCCGAAGTTGAGACAAATACCCCCCAAGGCTTCGCGTTCTACAATGCAAACTTTCATGCCACACTGCGCTCCGCGCAATGCTGCCACATAGCCTCCAGGACCACTACCTATTACTATCAAATCATACTTCATCCTACTACTATTTATTACGTTGGCGCGTCGTACTCCTAAGCTTTACGAGCTAAAAGCGCAATATTTTCTACGTGTTTTGTATGCGGGAACATATCTACGGGCTGGATTGCTAAAACGCGGTACTGTTCTTTCAGCAGTGCAATATCTCGTGCCTGTGTGGCGGGATTACAACTCACGTAAACGATACGCTGCGGCGCAAGTTCTAGTAAAAAAGAAATCACCTTAGGGTGCATCCCAGCACGCGGCGGATCTGTAACCAGTACATCGGGCTTGCCATACGTTTGAACAAAAGCGGGCGAGAGAATATCTAGTACATCGCCTACAACAAAATCAGCATTTGTTATTTGGTTTCGCACGGCATTACGCTTTGCATCTGCAATTGCCTCTGGTACTGTTTCAATGCCAACTACACGCTTAGCATCTCGGGCTAAATAGAGCGCAATAGTTCCCGTCCCTGTGTACAGATCGTAAACCGTTTCATGCCCCTTTAGATCAGCCAGTTGGCGCACTGCATGATAAAGTGTTAGAGCTTGTTTGGAATTTGTCTGATAGAAAGACTTTGCTCCTATTTCAAACGAGAGATCGCCGAGTTGCTCTATGAGTACCGTAGTTCCCGAGTGACAACGCACTTCGAGATCATACAAACTATCGTTCCCTTTTGGGTTTACAGCCCACAGTAAAGAGGTTATGCTGGGGAACTTAGTTCGGATAAAATCTAGGAGTTCTAAAACAGCAGCACACTCCTCTCGCACTACGAGCAAAACCATCATCTGCTCAGTAGATGTAATGCGTATCAGCAAATTACGGAGCATCCCTACTTGCGTTTTAGGGTCATAAAAGCTTAAACTATGTGCAAGGGCATAGTCTCGTATAGTATTTCGTATTGTGTTGGAAAGATCGGGCTGTAAAAGACATCGCTCTATATTCAGCACACGATCAAATTTACGAGGGATATGAAAGCCTAGTGCAGGGGGAAGCGGCGCGTCTGGTTCTGTATGATTTGTTACCCAACCGCGAGGCGAAAAAGTAAATTCTAACTTGTTACGATAGGCTAAAGTGGGGGAAGCGCCTAAAATATGCCGCTCACTGTCTGCCTGCACGCCACCGATATGAGCCAACTGGGCATAGACTTGCTCTTCCTTAGCTTCTAGTTGAAGCGTATAAGGCAACATTTGCCACTGACAGCCTCCACACTGTTCAAAGTGTGGACACGGAGGTTCAATACGTAGAGGCGAGGGCGATAAAAGCTCTCGTACATACCCCTCCATAAAGTTGGCTTTCTTTTTGGATACTTGCACGCGCACGAGATCTCCTGGCACTACACCTTCGACGAACAACACTCGTTCCATCGCATATGCAATCGCCTTGCCCTCAGCAGCCAAACGCTCTATACGGACATCTAGCTCGGGCAACACCCCACGTCGCGCCATTGTAATTGTCTCTTCTCCTCTACAAAGACAAAGATAGTTCTGATTTTATGATCCTACTAACAGGGAAGCAACAATGCTACGCGCCAATGGTAAAATACGCGGCGTATTACTCTTATCTGCTTATTCGGGTTTCAGATGTAAATCTACTGCACCTTGTATGGCCGTGCAGGAACTCCCGTAGATACCCAATTGGAGATTAACGCCCGTTTGTACTTTTACAAACTGTATACCTGGTAAATGTACAGGCTCGCCATTCTTGTCTACGGCTGTACTTATATCGAATTTTGTATCGGGATGATTATCAGCGTAAGTGCCTGGTTGCACCCAACGCGAAGAATTAACAATCAGCTTATCGCCCGTCCCGTCGTTAAAAAGCGACCATTTTTCTTCACCATTATCAGGTAAAAGAGTGCCCGTCACGGTAAGCGTATGGTCAGTAATCCATAGCGGCCAGTAGGAGGCATTTACATCGTAAATCAATTTGGGTATATAACCTACAAGTTGTTTTTTTACGAGCGTTTCTTCCTTTTCTGCCAGTGCTTCCCACTTGATGTGTTCGGGGATTAGGTAGCGTCTGACGGTAGCAGAATCGAGGCGTGCTCCCGTATAGGTATTGGTATTTTGATTTTGCGAGTAAGTTACCTTGTAATTCGTAGTGAATTTTGGAGTTTGGTTAGG
>CAJPTS010000162.1 GCA_905373625.1 Bacteroidia bacterium | reverse complement strand
TAGAGATACTGCGTCTTATCAATATACACGAAGTCATCGCTCCGCATAACGTCAAAGCTCTGCACCCCTATGGGTAATATTCGATCAACTGACATCTGCTATTTTTCTGTATACGAAGATAAAGAAAAGCAGACAACCGAAATCGGGGATGGGGATGCTAAGAGTAAAAAGCTAAAAGCAGGAGCTTATCAGAGAAAAGCTAGAGTTCTAAAGACGCAATATACGCAATGCGAACGAGCTGCGAGAATCGCGTTAGCGGGTTTTGCGATACCGATTGAAGAGAATAAGGAAATCTATCGCCATGATGAGCATTAGGGCAAAAAATGTTTTTACGCCCATCAGCATGAATATTAGCCCCAACAATAATGCAAATAGGAGGAGTAATCGTAGTTTAGGCTCGTACTTGATACCACGCACTAGTAGTGTAAAACAACGCGCCAAGATATACAACAATACGGCTAAAACGATTATTGCATTAGACGCCGTATAGGAAAAGAAGGTCAAAACTCCTGCCAGCGCAATGAGAATGATGCTTGCTATAAAAGCCCAGACCTCGAAACGATAAAAGATGTGCGCCTTGCTCGCCATTATCTAAAAAATAGATAAGCCTGTACGAGTAGTGAACTCCTCTAGGAAATCAATGCCGAGCTGCGAATTACCGAGAGCATTAAGCCCAGGCGCCCACGTTGCAATGGTCAGTTCGCCTGGAATGAGTCCTACAATGCCTCCGCCTACCCCACTTTTGGCTGGGATGCCTACGCGGAAGGCAAAATCGCCCGCTTCATTGTAAAGTCCTGTTGTGAGCATCAGAGCATTAGTACGTTTCGTTTGGCTGACTGTAAGGAACTCCGTATTTGTCAAAGGATTCACTCCACGGCACGCAAGAAACTGAGCAGCTTGCGCCAATTCTGTACAACTCATACGGATGGCACATTGCATAAAATAGAGATCTAGTACTTGCCGTACGGAGTGGTGAATGTTCCCGAAACTCTTCATCAGGTAACACAGGGCAGCATTGCGAGTTCCATAAGCGAGTTCCGAGCGATAGACCTCCTCATCATAGTCTATGGTATTGCAGCCCGAGAGGTTATGCAGGAAGGCAAGGAGCTCGAATATGGGGTCGTTGAAGTCATCGAGCAGCATGTCTGTGATAACCATGGCGCCCGCATTTATAAATGGGTTACGCGGGATGCCGTTCTCGGCCTCAAGTTGGAACAAAGAGTTAAAGGAAGTGCCTGAGGGTTCTTTACCCAGTCGCTCCCATATGTTTTCACCGCGCTCTGCGAAGGCCATCGTAAAAGCGAACAACTTGCTAATACTCTGAATAGAGAAACGCACCTGAGCATCTCCGTAGCTTAATTTTTCGTCCTCGAGCGTTTGTACAGCAACGCCAAACTGCTGCGGATTTACTTTTGCAAGCGCTGGAATATAATCCGCCACCTTACCAATGCCACGTTTAGATGCGTATTCGGAAAAAAGCGCACCGACTACATCGGCGAGTACGTGCTGAGAGTTTGACATCACCTAACGAAAAAAGAAGATTTTACAAAAAAAAGGGCTTACGGGCAGATCGGCTACAAGATCCTTAAACCTCAGTCACTAAATTTACAGGAGCTATCAATACTCTTTGCCTGCAAGAAATACGCGGTCAACCAGTTTGGTGGTATAAGCGTAGGGCATGAATTCGTAACTGGGTATCGGTTTTGTAATGTAAAAGTTGGCTTCTTTTCCCACGGCAATACTCCCATGTGTATCACTAATACCCATCGCATACGCGGAGTTGATCGTCGTAGCATTGAAGGCTTCTTCGGGCAGTAGGCGCAGCTTAATACAACCTAGCGACACCACGAACTTCATATCGCCCGATGGCGACGAGCCTGGGTTGTAGTCCGACGCCATGGCAATAGGCAGCCCTGCTTCTATCATTTTACGTGCGGGTGGATTCTCCATTCCCAAAAAGAAGGCTGCTCCAGGTAGCAGAGTAGGCATTGTTTCTGAGTCAAGTAGTGCAGCGATTTCGTCATCGCCTGTAAATTCCAGATGATCTACAGACAGAGCATTATACTTTACCCCCGCTTGAATTCCCCCCGAACACGCCAGCTCGTTAGCATGAATCTTCGGGCGCATACCGTATTTTATACCCTGCATCAGGATACGTTCAGTCTCCTCTACGGTGAAGAAGCCCGCATCACAGAATACGTCTACAAAATCTGCCAGCCCCTCGGCAGCTACTAAGGGGATCATTTCATTGATAATCAGATCTACATATTCGCCCTGTCGCCCTTTATAAGCTAGGGGGACAGCGTGAGCTCCTAGGAAGTTGGCACGTACCGTAATCGGGCTTGTCTCTCGAATGCGGCGTATGACGCGGAGCATCTTCAGTTCGTCCTCCGTGGTAAGTCCGTAACCGCTTTTTATTTCCACTGCCCCAGTACCACACTTTATGATCTCATTTATACGCACCAAGGCGCTCTCATAAAGTTCGTCCTCAGAGGCAGCATGTAAACGCGCGGCAGAATTATTTATACCTCCGCCCCGTTTAGCGATCTCTTCATAGGAGAGCCCACGGATTTTATCTATGTACTCAATCTCACGGCTTCCCGCATAGACTAGGTGTGTGTGACTATCACAAAACGAAGGGAAAAGCATACCACCCTTTGCATCAATTCGCATCTCAATGCCTGCTTGTGGTGCGTCCTCGCTTCTCCCCCACTGCTTTATTTTCCCATTTTCAACCAAGAGGTAAGCGCTTTCTACGCAGTCCAACTTCTGCATGTCTGCACCAGCCACCCACTTCCTCGGATCGCCGTTTTCTACCTGTACGAGTTTTGCGATATTTTCCACCAATAGAGTACTCATCCTCTCCCACCTGTTATTTGTTAGTCAAAGGTAGAGAAAAGCTAAGAGATTTTTGTACGCTAGGAGAAAAACCAAAACATTTTGCAGGACTATACTCATTGCTTCTAAGCGAAATTGGCGTGGTTTTTGTGCAGTTCTACGAGGTTCTCTTCGTATTGCTTTACACCGCCGTAAAGAATCTAGTAGAGATCAGATACAATGCAAACTACAGATCTAACGCGGGGGAATGCGCTGCGCAATATCATATCTTTCGCACTCCCGTATATGCTTGCCATGTTCCTACAGATCTTGTACGGGATGGCAGACATGCTCATCATAGGGCAATACTGCGGTGTGGATACTATTACGGCCGTATCTAATGGCACGCAGGTTATGAACCTGATCACAGTCCTTTTACTAGGTCTTACGGTGGGTACAACGGTACTTATTGCACGCGCTCTGGGAGCACATAAACTTAATTCGGCTGACGAGATTGTCGGGAACACCATTTCACTTTTTCTGGTCTTTGCCGTAATCTTAACCACCGTCCTACTCCTTTTACGCGCCTATATTGTAAGCTGATTAGATGTACCCACAGAAGCCGTGGCGGAGACCATTACGTACATTACCATTTGTTTTATAGGGATACCCTTCATACTGGGGTATGACATTATTGCGGCTATCTATCGTGGTCTCGGCGACTCTAAGCGCCCACTACTTCATCGCCATTGCCTGTGTAACCAACATCATCTTAGACGTTGTCTTTATTGGCTATATGCACCTTGGAGCGGCAGGAGCAACTCTTGGTACGGTCTCGTCACAGTTGGTGAGTGTTCTTGTGGCATGGTTAGCAATTCGTAAAAATGCAATTATAGCACCGTTACGACTTCCTGATCTGCGATTCAAGCGCAACGTCTTGGGCAATATTCTAAAAGTGGGGCTGCCGATTTCATTGCAAGACGGTTTTATTCAGATCTCTTTCATAGCCATAATGATTATAGCGAATCTCCGTGGTATGACCGATTCGGCAGCCGTGGGGATCGTAGAGAAATTTATAGGCTTACTCTTTATCATCCCTTCTGCGATGTTAGCGAGCGTATCGACCATCGTGGCACAGAATTTAGGCGCGGAGCGTCACCTTCGAGCTCGCATTACGCTGTGGTATTCCATCTTTATATCAACCTCAGTAAGCCTTATTGTAGCGCTCGCATTGCAGTTCTTCCCGCAGCACATCGTAGGACTATTTACGAATGATACTGCTGTCATTGCATCAGGGTCAGAATACTTACGAGGCTTTGTATGGGACTGTGTTTTTGCAGGCGTGCATTTCTGTTTCAGCGGCTTTTTTACCGCCATGGGGCTTTCGATTCTCTCTTTTGGGCACAATTTTTTGTCTATTGTTCTCATCCGCATCCCCATTTCTTATCTAGCCTCGCTTTGGTATCCCGCCACTCTATATCCGATGGGGTTAGCGCCCACGCTGGGCTCTGTTTTCTCAGTCATAATATGCGTTATCGCCTTTATTTATTTGAAACGCAGCCGAAAATACGGGTGGAGAGAGAAGAGACAAAAGACGAGAGACGAATTACGAGAGAATCCGCATTCTCTAATCGCTGGTCGTGTACTTTGAACCTCGTACTTCGTACCTGATGAAGCTTCGTACTTAGTACCTAGTTTCT
>CAJPTS010000161.1 GCA_905373625.1 Bacteroidia bacterium | reverse complement strand
TGGGAAGGGTATCACGTCACGAATATTCGTCATACCCGTAATGAAGAGCATTAGGCGTTCGAATCCTAAGCCAAAGCCACTATGCGGCACAGTGCCAAACCTACGGGTATCTAAATACCAGCTCATCTCTTTAACGGGAACCCCCATAGCATTCATGCGCGCTACGAGCTTGTCGTAGTTTTCTTCACGCTGCGAGCCGCCTACTATTTCACCAATCATAGGGAATAAAACGTCCATAGCGCGCACGGTTTTTCCGTCGTCATTCATTTTCATGTAGAAGGCTTTAATTTCGGCGGGATAGTCTGTAAGGATGACGGGACACTGGAAATGCTCTTCTACCAGATAACGTTCGTGTTCGCTCTGCAAATCTACGCCCCACGCTACGGGGTACTCCCATTTTTTATTTGCCTTTAGCAAGATATCTACAGCTTCGGTATAAGACAGCCTTATAAACTTTTTGGCAACGACGGAGTGCAAGCGATCGAGAAGGGTTTTATCCCAGAGGTCGTTTAAGAACTTGAGGTCATCGGCACAATGTTCGAGCGCATAGCGAGTAAGGTAACCCAGCATCTCTTCTGCGAGATCCATATTGTCCTGAATTTCATAGAAGGCCATTTCAGGTTCAATCATCCAAAACTCAGCAAGATGGCGCGGAGTATTGGAATTCTCGGCACGGAAGGTGGGACCAAATGTATAAATCTCGCCGAGTGCTGTAGCACCAAGTTCGCCTTCTAGTTGCCCCGAGACGGTCAGATTGGTACTTGTGACCAAAAAGTCTTGCGTCCAGTCTATTTTCCCTTCAGGCGTGAGAGGCGGATTGCCCACTGGGAGTGTAGTAACGCGGAACATGGCGCCCGCCCCCTCAGCATCTGAACTGGTTATTAGAGGCGTGTGGAGATATACAAAGCCCTTCTTGTGAAAGAACTCGTGAATCGCAAAAGACATGGCATCGCGAAGACGCAAGATGGCACCGAAGGTGTTGGTGCGGGGACGCAAGTGCGCTATTTCGCGGAGGAATTCCAACGAGTGTCCCTTCTTTTGTAGGGGGTAAGTTTGCGGATCTGCCGTACCGAGAAGGGTAATTTGTTCGGCTTGCATTTCTACTCGCTGCTGCTGTCCCGGTGATGCGACGAGTTTTCCAGTCACAGAGACGCTAGCGCCTGTTGTAATATCACGCAAAAGCGCCTCGTCTGTCTTGGTAGGATCAATGACAATTTGTAACATTGCGGCGCACGAGCCGTCATTGAGTGCAAGAAATACCACATTCTTATTTCCGCGTTTCGAACGCACCCAGCCCTTCACCGTATGTTGTTCTTCCGCAACTCCATTTAGGAGCACATCTTTCACACGTGTACGTGCCATAACTTACCCTCTGTTTATTAGTGTCCTTACTCCCTACTTTTTGCCTCCGCTCTCCCCTATTCTCATCTCAAAACGTATGAAAGAGCAAAAGCGTACATGCACACCTAAGCAGCAAATGCTAAACCGTGTGTGGCGACGCACGGAAGGGCAAATAGACTCCTCAAGCCTACACATCACAGGTGCAAAAATACTAAAGTAATACGAGAATTGTTGCTTATTATTGAACGCTTCGCCAGTCGTACAGAGGTAAAAAAAAGGGAGGCAAACACCTCCCCTAAAGACAATTTGTTATTGTCACCGCTAGTAGCGTACAATGTCTTTTAATTTTAGTTCGCGCACGCGATAACGCTTCTTGAGCTGCTCCAGATTGATAGTACGCGGATCGCCTACAATGGTAATGATGCGTTTCCGTTCGCCAAATTGTTGTTGATAATAGGCATATAGTTCTTCCCATGTGATGGATGGGAGCTTCTCGGAAATGATTACTCGCGGATCCGTTTGGAAACCTCTACGCTCACTATTGCTTATATACTCGGGGAGAGAGCGGAAAGAGGGTACTTGCTGCGCCAACGAATTAAGTATCCCCTCTTTCTGTACAGCCAGCCTATCGGGGTACTGTGGCATAGAATCTATCAGCTTCAAATAGAGTTCTAGCGCCTCAAGGGCTTTGTCGCCTTGTGTTTCAAGCTTCCCTATGAAGAACATAGCACGCGAGAGCGATGCTGGAATAGCAATGTAGCCATAAGTCGAATAAGCCAACGAACGAAACTCGCGGATCTCCTGCAATAATAGCCCCCCGAAGCCATCGCTTAAGTACGAATTTAGTAGCGTGCGCTTCGCGTCGTTATCTGGATTGAAATCTTTTACTTGTTGGATGATGGAGATCTTCGCTTGAGTAGCCTTCTTATTCGGCAGGAAGAGAATATCAACATCTTCTACAGGTTGCCACTGTTCTTTATCGGTCTGCTGGTTCGGTTTTTCTGTAGTGAGTAGAAAATTCTTACAATCGGCGAAGAGGGCATCTGCACTACGTTGCCCAATGTAATATACGTCGCAAGGAGTCTGTATGACCGAACGGAAGGCAGCATCGTATTTAGATAGGTCGGTCGCCGAGAGCTCACTGACCGTCCTATTTTGCAAGTTAGGACTCTGTTTACCAAAGCGTGCGTACTCTTCGAGCGCCTCGACTTGGAACTCTACCGACTTCCGTCGTACTTTTAGCTCAGCCTTAACATTATTTATAAAGGTCTTTTTCTCGGCTTTACCCAGATGGGCTTCAGCCAGAAAACGACGTAGCAATTCTATTGTTTGCGCATAATTCTTTTCATAACCTTGCACGGAAATAGTTAATGATGTGGCTTTCGGCTGCACGGAGATACTAGCACCGAGAAGTCCTAGTTGTTCTTTATAAGCGTCTAGGGTTAGCGTATCTGGTGTCGCATTATTCATAGCAGCGATGAGGAAAAGATTCTGTGCATAATCTTTGGGCAAATCGCGGTATTTCAGCTGGAGGGTAAAGATGTCATTAAGGTCATTGTGCGTCATGTAAAGCATGTTGCCGTTTCCGAGGTCTCGTTTTTGGTAATCTTTTCCCTCGGTTAGAGGTTGCCACGGTGCACGTTGCGATGGTAATTTATCAAACTTCTGAGCGAATTGAGACTCGCCTTTTGCGGTAGCAATTACGGGTTTATAGTCAGGTTTAGCGATCTTTTCGCCCCCTGCGAGTCCAATCTTGTTGCGGAAAAGAAGGTAATCAGTTCCGAATAATTGATTAGCAGCCTTTATTACATCTTCGCGCGATACGGAGCGGAGCAGTTCTTTGTATTGTAAGACTTCTTCTACTGTCTTGCCACTAATGTACATATCGCTCCACGTCGCAAAACGTGACGCTGGTTCTTCCATACTTCTCTCCCATTCTGTCAGATTGGTGAGCTTCGCAATTTGTAATGCTTGGTCGGTAAAACGCCCTGCCCGTAGATCATCTATTGCCCACCACACATATCGTTCGGCAGTACTGAAGCGCTGTCCGAAGATCTTTGGCACGAATACGATCAGAACGCCCCCTTGATCTGCAAAAGGGAGGCGCAAGGCAACAGCAGCCATTAACTTCCCCTTCAACGAAATGCTATCCAACTTACCCGTTTCGGCAGTATTGGTGAGCAGCCCGAGCATAATTGTTTGCACAATTTCTTCTTTATTTGTCAGGTTGCTACTACGGAAAGCTAATGCTCCCGCGCGGATCGGAAAACTGCGTACTGCTACGACATGACGTCCCTTGAAGGGAGCTTCTTGTACAGCAGTATAGGCAGGAAGTGGTTTAGCTTTCCACGCGCCAAAATACTTAGTTATTAGTTCCTTGGCCTGTTCTACTTGGAAATTCCCACTGAGGATAAGCATCATATTATTGGGGACATAGTAGGTATCAAAGAACTGTTTCATCTGTGTTAATGAGGGGCGCTTCAGATGCTCTAATTTACCTATCAGCGGTCGAGAGCCATAAGGATGTGTGGGGAAGAATGCGGCAAGGAACTGTTCATATACCCTCGATCCCATGTTGTCTACACTGGCATTCTGTTCTTCGTATACGACCTCGAGCTCGGCTTGGAAGCCGCGGAAAACAGGACGCTCAAAACGATGCGAATAAAGTGCCATCCACTTCTCCATTTCGCTGCTAGGAAAAGCATTGAAGTAAATTGTAGCATCCCACGATGTGGTGGCATTCATCCCTTTTCCGCCTCCTTTCTTAACGAGCTTATCAAACTCGTTAACAATTACATATTGCGAAGCGGCTACCGACTCCGCGTTAATGGCTTTTTGTAAGCTATCTATCGCCTGCTTGTCCGTCGTTCGCCCTAACTGGTCATAGAGTGCAAAGATTTTTTCAATATGAGGGCGCTCTGCCTCCCAGTCAGAGGTACCGAGCTCTTCAGTACCCTTAAACAGCATATGTTCTTGATAATGCGCAAGCCCCGTAGCGTCATAAGATTCATGTTTAGCCCCTACGTTAACGGCAATACCGCCCATAACTTTATCGCTGCTCGGTAAAGGGTCTAGTAAGACTTTCAAACCATTCGGGAGAGTATAAAATATGGGGGCAGCATGTGAGTCCCCCTCTTGTGCAAATGTTGAAAATATATCCATCTGCAATACAACGAATAATGCTAAGAAATAAACTGTTA
>CAJPTS010000160.1 GCA_905373625.1 Bacteroidia bacterium | reverse complement strand
CTGTCATGGCAAAGACTTTGAGTAACAGCAAACCGAGCAAAAAGAGAAGAACGATCCAATGATTGTTTGCGAAGGATTCGAGTGGCGAGCTGTGTAATAGTGCCGTGACATTGCCTGCAAATAATGATTGTACTGAGTCGTAGCCTTCGCCGTAGAGTGGGGGAAAGAAGAATATTAAGACTCCGAGAAGCAGTGCGCCGATCCCGACTTTTTGATAGGGGTGCTTCTTAAAGCGTGAAAACCAAGATTCCATCCGCACAGCGATACGCGTAAAATATACTGAGACGAGACCTGTAAAGAGTCCTAATAGCAGGTAATACGGCGTTTTAGGCAGATCAAAGGGTACATTGTATACGAAATGAAAAAGCGTTGCATCGCCTAACAGGAAAGAGGAAACAAGAGTAGCCGAAACGGCACTCACCAGAAGGGGTACAATGGAACTCAGAGTGAGATCGAGCATAAGTACTTCGAGCGTAAAGACCATGCCTGCCAGTGGGGCTTTGAAAATGGCAGCTATACCTGCCGCTGCGCCGCAACCAACCATGAGATTCATAGTCTTATTGTCTAGCTTAAAAAAGCGTGCGACATTAGATCCTATTGCCGCTCCCGTTAAGACGACTGGAGACTCTGCTCCGACTGAGCCTCCGAACCCGATGGTGACGCTACTGGTAAGAATAGAACTCCATGTATTGTGAAGGCGTATACGCCCGCGATGGCGCGAAATGGCGTACAAGATTCGAGTAACGCCGTGGCTAATGTTGTCGCGTACGACGTAACGCACCAGCCAGTATGTAAGGAGGATTCCTACTCCAGGCAGTATCAAATAGAGAATGCTGCCGTAGTTATTGTCGGTGAGTGATAGGACAAATTCATGCGTCCAGTGCACTGTATGTTTCAGTAGCACCGCTGCGAGTCCACACAAGATTCCAACTATGAAACTGACCACCAAGGCGTGTCGTCTTGTAGCCAAACGACACCAATCAAGAAACCGATTCTCCATAGATCTTTACCGCCCTAGGCTGGACATAAAAAAGCTGTTTCCATGTACAAATTTGAATATCACGCCGCTTTATTTTATGCGGCTTTATTCACTAGCAAAATTAGTATTAGAAGTTAGATTAGCGCGTGTCGTAATTTTTGAGGACTGTTTTTTAGCAGTTTAGAAACAAAATAGGGGAGACAAAATTTTGATTTCGTTCCCCTCTTTTCTAGTAATAAAAAAGCAATCTTTTGATTGTTAAGATAACACCTTAATGCAAATCAAACCTCCCTGGTTGAATTTCATAGGTATCTTTACCATAGTGAAAAATGCGTGCGGGCTTTTTTCCAATGAGTTCCGTACTATCTCCCTCGATGCGTAACATCGTACCCTCACGTAGACCTACAACGGTCATATCGCGGTTCAGCTCTATGTATTCTATAATTCTCTCTTCGCGCGTTTCCCCTGCATGCCCATCGGGGTTAGCATCGAGATAGTGCGGATTGATTTGGAAATTGATTAGGTGCAATGCATCAAATCCGTGAGGTACTACAGCGGGCATGTCGTTCGTAGTGGAGATGGTCGGGCAACTCACGTTAGAACCTGCACTCCAGCCCACGTAAGGCGTTCCTCCAATCACTTTCTCACGTATAACACCAAGGAGGTCATTCTCTTGCATTTGTTGCAACAGACGCCACGTATTGCCTCCACCAATTACAATGGCTTCTGCATCTTGTAAAAGACGCTTAGGGGTATCTACGGTGTGAACAGAATCTACGGCAATACCTGCTTCTGCGAAGCGTTTTGCGACTTTCTCTTGGTAGGCATCATAAGAAAAACGCACCCCTGCGTAGGGTATAAATGCCACGCGTTTGATACCTTTTAGAAAGTCTCCTATCTGGGGCATGGCATATGCGAGGTACTCCTCGCCTGCATTGGTGGAATTGCTAATCAAAAGTAATCTCATTTCCGTCCTCTTTATTTGTTAAGCGCTAAGTTACAATAAAAAGGAGTGATGTACGAAAAAAGCGCTCCTGTTGAGAAGCGCTTTTA
This sequence comes from Bacteroidia bacterium, assembly GCA_905373625.1. Taxonomy (GTDB): domain Bacteria; phylum Bacteroidota; class Bacteroidia; order Bacteroidales; family CAJPTX01; genus Bacteroides_D. Next base: position 2,534 of record CAJPTS010000160.1, on the reverse strand, counting down.
CTATACGATTCAATTTTCTTAGACTAGGCTTTCTGAATTAAGGCAGTAGCTTCGTTTACTTTATCTTGCAGCATCTGCTCTGTACGCGCTTCTACTATGAGACGCAGAAGCGGTTCTGTATTGGAAGAGCGGATACTAAACCACCAATCGGCAAATTCTATGCGGTAACCATCCTCGTCGCTTATAAATGTAGGAGTCTCTTGCGCAGTAAAATGCTTGTGCAATAAATCAATAATTTGTTGTTTTTTCTCTTTCGCTACTTGGAAATTCAGCTCCCCGCTGTTCTGATAGCGTTTTGCATTTTCCACCCACTCGTGTAATGAGATCCCCGTGTCTATGAGTTTTTCTATAACCTCGAGGGTAATGCGGGCGGCTAAAAGCCCAGAGTCAAAATTATTGAAGTCGCCAAAGTAGTAATGACCTGCCAGTTCGCCTCCGAAAAGCCCTTTGATTTTGCGGAGTTTATCAGACATAAACACGCGTCCTACACGCCCTACTTCAACTTTAACCCCCATTTCTTGAAGGGCTTCTGTTACAGACTTGGAGGTTCGGATATCTACAAGTACGGGCTTTTTCTTACTGCGGCGCTTGATCTTGTAGAAGTACTCTGCGATGAGAACAATTACGAGATCGGGCGGCACAAGCTCTCCCTTCTCGTCAATAAACATTACACGGTCACCGTCGCCATCAAATATGACTCCCACATCGCAGTTGTATGAATCTACCATCTGTTGCAGCTCAACGCGGTTAGACGCGATAGTGGGATTAGGACCTTCGGGCGTAAACTCTCCGTCAGGTTGATCATTCAGATACAGAAAGGCGTCAGGTAATACCTTGTGTATCAGACGTCCCACAGCACCATGCATGCAGTCTACTGCATATATCAGTACATATTCCTTTTGCCCAAAGCCCAACAAGAAGTTGCAGTAAGCTTGTTTTGTGTTTACTTCAAACACATCTTTTGTCTTTGCGATAAGTCCTTTTAGAAATTCTTTATTAAGCCTTTCTTCAACCTCTTTTAAGCCATTTCCATAACCAATGGGAATACCCTTGCTGCCCGTCACCTTTAGTCCATTGTACTCGGGCGGATTGTGCGATGCCGTAATCATAATTGAGCAGTCAAGCCCGAGTTTCCACTGCGAGAAATATAGTTGTGGTGTAGTGCAGTGCCCGATGTTGTATACTTGTACTCCAGCCCAGCGTGCAACAGCGCCGATCAGCCGTTTAGCAATTTTAGGCGATGTAACACGTGCGTCGTAGCCCACACATACGGGGTGTTTGTGTGCAAAGAGTTGAGCAATCGTAATTGCGTACGTAGCGAGATCTTCTAATGAGAACTCTTTTCCCAGACGTCCGCGGATGTCGTAGGCATGAAACGGGGAGTCATATTTTGCCATTGTCTGCTAGATTTTAGCCCAAAAGCTTAGAAGTGATTGTAGAAGTCGCAAACCATCAGTGTTACCCTGTTGAGCGTCGCAGGCGCGTTCTGGGTGTGGCATCATCCCTACCACGCAATGGTTCGGACTCGAAATGCCAGCTATGTTATCTACCGATCCGTTCGGGTTTACGGCATCGCTCACTTTGCCGTCTGCATCGCAATAACGGAATAAAATCTGCCCATTTACACGTAGCGAGGATAGCGTATCGCGGTCTGCATAATATGATCCTTCGCCGTGCGCAATAGGGATGAGTAACGGATGAGCAGGATCGAGACTCGCCGTGGGCATGTTGTGCTTAACCTCAGGGAGCAGGTTTATATTCTTACATACAAAGCGTTTGGGAGAATTCATGCGTAGAGCTCCTGGTAGTAAGCCTGCTTCGCATAAAACCTGAAAGCCATTACAGATCCCGAGTATTTTCCCATGCCCCGACGCATAATCGGTTACTGCCTCCATTATAGGAGAAAAACGAGCTAAAGCGCCCGAACGGAGGTAGTCGCCGTAAGAGAAGCCTCCTGGAATAACGATCAGGTCTAGCGAAGGGAGAAGAGCTTCTTTATGCCAAAGACGTACGACGTCGTGTCCCATAACGCTACCAAAACAATACTCAGCATCCCGATCGCAATTCGACCCAGGGAAGACTACAACCCCGACTTTCATAAGAATATAATATTAACCTTCAAACTCTTTACGCAAAGGTACAAAAAACAGAAATAGGCGGTTCGTTACGAATAGTGGTATCCTGTTGGTGCGCGAATATACATTGTATTAGGTCTGGACACAAAAAAAAGGTACAGGAAACCCTGTACCCTTCCATACAAACAAGAACGCTTTTGCGTATCTATTTCACCTCAATCACTTTTGCTTTTTCCTTGGGGAGGTAGAACTTCTGACCACTTATAGTTTCTCCCACAGCATAAATGACGTATTTCCCAACTTTCCATTCTAATTTTTTGCCCTTCTGTTCGCCACCAGCATTGTCATTATCTACACCTATCATGAAGTTCACTTCAATTTCCAATTCCTTCTTTCCGGTCGCGTCTGTGACTTCGCCCATGAGAGCAAAACATTTTTCGGGGGTAGCTACTGCTTGCC
>CAJPTS010000159.1 GCA_905373625.1 Bacteroidia bacterium | reverse complement strand
ATTATAGACAAAGAGAAGAAGGTGTTGCGTTTTGCAGGCTCGCGTACGGGTATGTTAGTGGCTCGTGCTGGGGGCACGGAGATAATAAATGGCTCCTACCTGATCCTAGGGCATCGTAATGCTCTAATGGGCGAAGAGCCGCCTATGTATCCAGTACATGAGCTCCCGTTGGAAGAGGGTACGTGGTACTATATATTCTCCGACGGCATCTGTGATCAGTTTGGAACAAAAGGAGAACGTTTCTCGAAGCGCCGCGTGAAGGTCACCATAGATGAACTGCACGGCATGACGGGCGAGCAGCAGCTGGAACATCTCTCCGATGTAATTCGCGAGTGGCAAGGAAAAGTAGAACAAACAGACGATATCCTAGTATTAGGATTTCGCCCCATATAGCAATCTTTAGCGTATCTCATGAAAAAAAGTTTACTCACGGTTCTCGGCTCGGCACTTCTTTTCTGCGTGTTGAGTACAGTAGCTACTACAAAGGTCTTGGCGCAAGAGGCTGAGTTACCCGAGCCGAATTTCCGTACGTGGCAAGACCCGAACACACAGCGGCTATATTGGAATAAACATATGCCCGTCTACCTCTACATAGCGCCTAATCCTGAAGGCGCCGATGCACATCTGTTAAAAAGCGAACATACGCCTCGCTATGCCGCACCTTTTTATTTCGATACGGAAGGACGCAATAATTTGCGTACGCGATGGGCGGTTGATCCTGATACCAAAAAGACCATAGTCCCTCAGCTTGAAGTACTCTGGGAGGTCTATGCCGATGGGCTTTCGCCTCACACCCAAATTAGGTTTCAGGACGACAAAGGTGTTATGCAAAAAAAACGGTATTTAGGTGTCGGGGCGAGGTTCACACTACAGGCTACTGATGCAGTCAGTGGCGTTGAGGTAATCTATTACTCCTTAAATGGGGCAGAATTCCAAAAGTATGACGGAGAAATAGCGTTAACGAAAGAGGGACGGAACGAGGTGCGTTACTGCGCGGAAGACCGCGTGGGAAACAGAGAGGAACTTCGAGTGTATCATGTAGATACAGACGTTACACCTCCCGTCACAATAAGTGAGATCCTTGGGGTAGTGATCGGCAATGACAATACCGTTACGCCGCAGTCACAGATCCGTTTGGAAGCAAAAGACGCATTGAGTGGCGTGCGTTCCACGCGTTACCGCATAGACAGCGGACGGTGGCAAGAGTACTCGTTGACGGCACGTATCTCTATGAAACAGCTCGCAGACGGTAATCATACGCTCGAATTTTATTCTGCCGATCAGCTCGGAAATACAGAAGAGGTGCAGAAGCTCGCTTTTTACTTAGATGCTATTCCGCCCATTACCATCTCAGACATACTGGGTGACAAGTTCTTAGTGGGCGATAAGCTCTATTTCTCGAGCCGTACTAAGATGAAGATTACTGCGGTAGATAACCACTCGGGCGTGAGAGAAATCCGCTACTCGGTGGACGGCGGAGAGTTCCAAGCCTACAGCGAACCGTTCTATATGCCTAATGTACAAGGCTGGCACACGGTAAAATATTATTCGGTAGACAGTACCGATAATTCCACCATAGGCGACATGGGGGCGGGGATCTACGAGTATCGGATGAAAGTGGATAAAGTCTTTGTAGACCTAACGGGGCCTACTATTGAATATAGAATTACGGGATTGAATTATTCGCGTAACGATACTACATTCGTTGCCGCGAACTCCCAAATTATGCTCACGGGCTATGATAAAGAATCGGGGCTAAATCACTTAGCTTACGCCATAGATCGTGATCCGTGGGAAAAAAAATACGACGCGCCATTTACACTAGAGGGGCTCGTATCTGGACGGCATGATATTGAATACTTAGGTTACGACAACGTCGGGAATAGAAATATCAAGCAGTTCATGGTAATAGTAGATAGCGATGCGCCCGATGCCTTCTATTATATCAGCGTGGAAGCCTACAAGAATGAGAAGGATGAAAATGGGAATCCCGTCTACCCGTTAGACGCCATGGTATATCTCAGTGCACGTGACAATATGACGGGCGTCGCCAAATTGCAGTACTCCTTGAATGGGAAACCGCTTGTAGATTACAAACAGCCATTTAAGGGACTTGAGAAGGGGCGTAACCGATTGAAGATTGTGACCGTTGACTTCGTCGGTAATAGAAAAGAGATTTTAGAGCAGTTTGAAGTCCGCTAAAAAACGAGTAGGGAATTTCTAGGGCGTAGGTGGTGTACCTGCGCCTTTTTTTGTATCCCATTTAACGTAGAGCTTGACTAGCTTTGCCTATTTTATCTAAAAAGCCAGCGATCTGCTTTACTTCTGAGACGAATCAGAGGAAATTGTATTTTTGTTGTGTCGCTTTGGAGTTGTAACTGCGTCATAAATGAGAAGCGTATATGTACCATTCGCCTAGCAGTCTATACAAACAGCTCTATCTGTTAGCCTTCCACGCCTATGCGGGGTTCGATCACTTCTAGTATCATGTCTTCGCAGATAGTCTCTGTCACAGAATTGGCTACGCTTCTCCGCGTCTCTGTTCATACTGTTCAGGCGTGGGCGGCAAACGGAAAATATCCGTCGCAAAAAGATACGACTGGGGCTACGTTCTTCTATTTGAAAGATTTGCAGGAGCTCCCGCCGATACGCGAGATGCTATATTCGTCTTGGTTTGAAGAGTTGAAAGTAACCCCTCGCCGCCCTTATACTAGCGTAGAGTTATTTGCGGGAGGAGGCGGCTTGGCACTGGGCATGGAAAAAGCAGGCTTTAAGCATATAATGCTGAATGAAATTGAACACGATGCCTGCCTAACACTGAAAAAGAACAGACCTCAGTGGAATATCATTGAGGAGAATGTACAACTACTTGATTTTGCAGCCTACCGCGGTAAAGTAGATTTGCTCACGGGCGGCTTCCCCTGCCAAGCATTTAGTTATGCGGGCAATAAAGGAGGCTTTGCAGATACGCGTGGAACACTCTTTTTTGAGCTTGCACGAGCCATGAAAGAAATACAACCGCGCGTCGTAATGTGTGAAAATGTACGTGGTTTGCTCTCACATGATAAGGGGCGAACGCTGGAAGTAATTAAAGCTACGATCTGCGAATTGGGCTATCATCTCGTTGAACCGAAAGTACTGCAAGCGGTACAATATCAAGTTCCGCAGAAGCGTGAACGGCTCATTTTAATTGCCGTCCGTAATGATTTGGTGGCTAATGCGCATTTCTCTTGGCCTGCCCCCTACCATCGAATCATGAACTTACGCGATGCGTTCTATGCGGGCGACTTATATCCTTGCGACGTACCTCAGTCAGACGGACAACGTTATCCCGAAAAGAAGCAAAAAGTATTAGCGCCTGTGCCTATGGGGGGCAACTGGAAAGACCTCCCAACCGATGTGCAAAAAGAATATATGGCTGGCTCTTTGCTCCTGCCAGGAGGAAAAACAGGTATAGCGCGCAGACTCTCGTTAGACGAACCCGCACTGACTCTCACATGTGCTCCTGCGCAAAAACAAACTGAACGTTGTCACCCCCTAGAAACTCGCCCTCTCACAATACGGGAATATGCGCGTATACAAACTTTCCCCGATGAGTGGGCTTTCGCTGGTAGTGTATCGTCGCAGTACAGACAGATCGGGAATGCCGTCCCTGTTAACCTCGCTTATGCGATAGGACGTGCGCTCGTACGCCTGTTAAATAGCTTGGAAAGCTAATACTACTTCTTAACTTGCTTCCTGATGAGCTTAGCGTGCTGTATTGCAAAATCCGAATACGCAATGTTCATATTGGCATTCCGAACCACCTGAAAGTATGTCGAGGAGTACTCAAAAAACATAGCTCATCGCGCTGAAGATGTAACATGAACATCTCACGGAGCATCATCGCAAAATAGAGGAGCATTTCCTTCTGCTCCTCGCGAGTTAATTTGGACATCTCCTCGCTCCACGCCATCAGATCCATATAATCTCGTTTGTAGGCGGAACGATAAAGACGCTGCAAAGCAGGCAGATACGGCGATTTCTTACCGTTTACTAGCTCCTTTGCCATGATAACACTCCCTTGTGCCGCATGGGCTATTCGCTTTAGCGCCTCTTCAGATTCGTCTGTTTCTTTCGCTAATGCACTCACGATCTCGTCCTCGCCTACAGGCGGTAAATAAATCTGTTGAAGGCGAGACAATATTGTAGAAAGCAACAAATCTGGTTGCGACGACACGAAGATGAATAACGTTTGATCTGGGGGCTCTTCGATAATCTTCAACATACGGTTGGCAGCATCATCATTCAATTTCTCGGGACACCAAAAGACCACGATGCGATACCCCTTACCAACTTTTTTATAGGAGAGTTTTTCTAACAAACGCATCACGTTGTCTACTGAAACAAGTAATTGCTTGGAGCTTTGAGACTCTAGGGCTTTGTTCCAATCCTGTTCCGTGAGGTAATGCTTAGATTTGAGTAAAGAGCATAATAACTGCGTTTCAAACGCTTCTTTGGCGCGCAGGTCAGTGCCACTCGCGGCTGTGAGGGTCGGATAGAATGGAATGAAATCTGGGTGCTGCATC
>CAJPTS010000158.1 GCA_905373625.1 Bacteroidia bacterium | reverse complement strand
ATTGCATACATCTGGGCATACAACTTCTTTGATTATTTCTCTGCCCTTGTACCCGTATCTGTCGCCTTGGGAGCCTCTGCCGCTATCATGGCAATTACTCTGACTACTGTTGTAGTAGCTCCGAATAACTTAGTGTACCTTTTCGGGCTATTCCGTGTACGCATTGTTTGGTTAGCAGTGGGTATGGTACTGCTTGATTTCATGAGTATCACACAATCTAACGCAGGAGGGCACATAGCTCATCTCGGCGGAGCGCTAATTGGCTCGCTTTATGCCTATCTGACACACTATACGACTATCAAGAAACAAAACCCATTATACTCATTTAAGGATAAAATAAACGCGCTTTTCTCCTCGTTAAAGAATAAACACACGAGCCAGTCAAAACAAACTTCACACGCACGAAATAACTCTAAAAAAGAAGAGGAAAAAGAGCTCGAACGCATCTTAGCAAAGTTGGCAAAAGGAGGATACGCATCGCTCTCTAGAGAGGAAAAAGAAAAATTATTCAGGAGACGATAATGCTTAAGGCGTTTCAACGACTCTTACATTTTCTCGGGCACTATTTTCTTACGCTAATAGCCTTACTCTTAACCATTTTATTGGTTTTAGCCGCTCTAGCTCCCTACATCAATCCTAATACATTTTATCTACCCAATTTACTAGCACTCACGCTACCAATATTAGTTTGTTTCAACCTCTTTCTGCTAATCTATTGGACGGCACGAAACAAGCGCTCAGCACTTATACCCTTAACCTCACTTCTGGTTGCTATTGCAATTCATCTTTATCGATTTCGTGAGGATATTACACGCTGTTCTCGGCTTACAGAAGAACCAGCACAGAAGTTCACCGTACTATCCTACAATGTTAATCTCTTTCATCTTTACTCGTGGGCTGATACACCCCCAACCATGGAAAACATCGCAGCCCTCGTCCGAAGAACAGAAGCCGATGTGATTTGTATCCAAGAGTTTACGACCTCCGAAGTCGCCTTCACAGACTCTGCTGCACGTGGGCTTTTTGCGCCTTTTGCACATATCCATTATACGCTCCACCACGGCAAACTCCACCATGGTGTGGCACTCTTTTCCAAATTCCCGATTCTGGAGCGCGGAGTAATTGAGTTCCCTAATTCTTACAATTGTGCCATATATGCCGATCTACGTGTAGGAGCTGATACTGTGCGTGTATATAGCACACATTTACAGTCTTTTCGCTTACATCGCAATAACATAAATTTTATACGTACCCCTCGTTTTAGTTCGGGAGACAATTTTCTCTTTCAAATCTCAGACATTTTCAAGAAACTTTACCGAACCCTACAACGACAAGCAGAACAGGCACACCTCCTCCAAGAAAGTGTAAAAACATCGCCACATTCTGTACTCGTCTGTGGCGATTTTAATTCTACCCCCTTCACTTATACTTATGCGACGATTTCAAAAGGTATGCATGATACCTTCCACGAGGTTCGCAAAGGCTACGGAGCTACTTTTTTTACCCTCTTTCCGCCCATGCGCATAGATTACATACTGCATACCCCCACACTTCATCCTCACTCCTTTCAAGTGCTACCTGCCCCCTACTCTGATCATTATCCCGTCTTAGCTTCTTTTTCACTTCGCAAAAAAAATAACAGATGAAGAAATATCACACTGCGGCGACGAGTAGTTTCTGGTACACAATTGTAATCTTCGCTACTCTGTCAATAGTTTTTACTGCTTGTAAGCAACAGCCTAAAGGCACCTACAGAGGTTTTAGCGGGGATGGGATTGGTACTTATTACCAAATCTCGGTGCGAGATTCATTAAATCGAGACTTACAACCATCGGTAGATTCTATTTTGAAAGAAATGAATCTCCTTTTTTCTCTCTTTTCCAAGGAGTCTGTTATCACCGCATTCAATCAAGCCTCGCATGGCGTTACTGATCCTGATTTTGCGACTCTTACTCTTGCTGCAAAACGCCTCTCCCTACTTACAAATGGGTCATTTGAGCCCACAATAGCCCCTTTAGTACGCCTGTGGGGCTTTGGTCCCGATTCGCCCGAGCAACCCGATAGTACGACAGTAGCCGCTCTACTTGCTAATGTGGGCATGAAACATATACACGTCAACGGTGATTCTGTACTTAAAGATAACCCTGCTATATCTTTGGATTACAATGGCATAGCTAAAGGCTATACTGTAGATAAAGTTGCTAACTTTCTCGAAGAAAAGGGTATAAGACATTACATGGTAAATATCGGTGGAGAGATTCGTGCAAAAGGGTTAAGCGCGCGGGCGCAAGCTTGGATATTTGGAATAGAAACCCCCGAACAGAATTCGGCGCTTGGTAGTTCTATACTGCGGCGCATCCAACTATCGGAGTGTGCACTCGCCACATCTGGGAATTACCGTTCATTTCGAGAAGAGGGTGGAAGACAATGGGGACATACCATCAACCCGAGAACGGGGTATCCTGAAGCAAATTCTCTTCTGAGTGCCACGGTAGTAGCCCCCACTTGTACAGAAGCTGATGCACTCGCTACATCGCTGATGGTTATGGGGCTGGATTCCGCAAAACGCCTAGTGGAGCGTCTTCCTGACATCGAAGCGCTTTTAATTTCGCGTTATGACTCTGCTACCTACGAAATTTGGACGTCGACAAAGATGACTCAATTTCTTCTACCCGAGGACGGGAAATAATACTCTAAATTGATACCTCACTGCCACTTGGGTAGGTTGCAAAATTCTGAAAAAGCATACTTCCCCTCTTAAAGTAGCCATTCGCTGGTTCGTGTCGCGCACAAAAAAACTAGGAAATGACTAATATTGTACCATAATGGTAGGACGAAGATGATAACACTGAAACGTTTACGCGAAGATTCTGAAGCAATTATTGCGGGGTTAGAACGCCGCGGGCTTAAGGTAAAAGATGCCATACAAGAGATCTTGGCAATAGACTCTACACGTCGCGACTTGCAGACCCAACTCGGCGAAATACAACAAAAGCTCAACCAAACATCTAAAGAGTTCGGGGCGCTAATGGCGCAAGGAAAAAAGGAAGCGGCTGAGAGTCTGCGCCAGACCGTGCAAGATTGGAAAGAAAAATCGAAAGAGATTGAAAAAAAAGCCGAGTTACAAGCGAGCGCATTGCAACAAAAGCTTGTATTATTACCCAATGTACCCCATACGTCAGTACCTACAGGAAAAAATGCCGAGGACAACTTAGTGGTACGCACCGAGGGGGGGAAACCAAAAGTACAAGGTAAAGGGCGACCGCACTGGGAGATTGCTGCGCAGATCGGGTTGATTGATTTTGAACTGGGCGTTAAAGTCACAGGGGCGGGCTTCCCCGTTTACAAAGGCTATGGGGCGCGTCTGCAACGAGCTTTGATAAATTTCTTTTTAGACGAAAATACCAAAGCGGGATACTTGGAGATTGAGCCGCCCATAATGGTGAATGCAGCAAGTGCCTATGCCACTGGGCAGTTACCTGACAAAGACGGACAGATGTACTATGCCCCCGTAGATGACTTCTATCTTGTTCCTACAGCGGAAGTCCCCGTGACGAATCTTTTTCGCGACTCTGTGGTAGAGGAGCGAGAGTTACCAGTACGTATGACGGCTTATACTCCCTGTTTTCGGCGCGAAGCAGGCTCCTATGGTAAAGATGTACGAGGGCTTAACAGACTGCACCAATTTGATAAGGTAGAACTCGTTTGTCTCGAACGTCCTGACCGCTCCTACGACCGTCTGGAGGAAATGGTGCAGCACGTAGAAGGCCTACTGCAAAAGCTCGAACTACCCTACCGTGTATTAAAATTGTGTACGGGCGATATGAGCTTTACATCGGCTCTCACCTATGATCTGGAGGTTTATTCGATAGGGCAAGATAAGTGGCTCGAGGTCAGCTCGGTAAGTAACTTTGAAGACTTTCAAGCCAATCGACTCTCCTTACGTTACAAACGAGCAGACGACAAGAAGAATGAACTCCTGCATACCCTCAATGGTAGCTCATTAGCGCTCCCGCGCGTGGTGGCAGCCCTTCTAGAGGATCATCAAAGCGAAGCGGGAATCATGATCCCAAAAGCTTTACAACCCTATATGGGGTGTGAGCTTATCCCGTGGAAATAAGCTCCTTACCCGCTGACTCCTATTTGAGCCATCTAAGATGCTAGAGAGCGCAGAGCGTTGCGTTTTAGGCATAGACCCAGGTACACGTTATATGGGGTATGCACTCATAAGCGGTACAGAGGTACAAGCTCCGCACTTTCTGTTAGCCGACGTGGCAGTGCTTACCAAGATTACAAACCCTTATGCACGCTTGGCGCGAATACATGAGCTTGTAACCTCACTCATTGAGAAATACCACGTGACAGAATTGGCTATAGAAGCTCCTTTTTATGGGAAAAATGCACAGAGCATGTTGAAGCTCGGACGGGCACAAGGAGTGGCGCTCGCGGCCAGCTTAAGCAAAGGAGTTCCAGCAGTAGAATATCCGCCCCGACGAGTAAAAGAAGTTATTACTTCCAGCGGCGAAGCTAGCAAAGCGCAAGTGGCGCGGATGCTTACGCTTTTATTCCCTG
>CAJPTS010000157.1 GCA_905373625.1 Bacteroidia bacterium | reverse complement strand
GGTGAAAATCAACCTCTTTGAGCTTTTCAAACAGCACTTGGGTTGGAGCAATGCGGAGGCGCTTGCAAATATTAGGGTGATATAGAAAAAGAGAGACATGAATGCGGACAACAAAATAATCATCTATACAGATGAGAATGGGCTGACAAAAATAGAAGTGAAGCTCGAGGATGAGACATTGTGGCTAACGCAAGCACAAATGGCACAACTATACCAGACATCTAGGACCAATGTAGTAGAGCATATAAGGCATATCTATGAGGATGGGGAACTTGTGCCTAAGGCAACCTGTCGGAATTTCCGACAGGTTCGCGAAGAAGGTAGTAGAAGTTCAGAGACACTACCGAGAAAGTGTTTGGTTAAGTATTAGAATCCATGCCACAAGCATTGATTATGATCATTAAGCGCATAGGGAATGCAACAAAGCAACTGAAGCAGGAAGACTAGAAACGAGAAGATGCGAATGACAGATAATACAACCCCCAAACGCTTGGAATTAACCTCGGCTGACGGTACGCAACTAAACCTTGATGCTTTGTACCAAATTGCACCCTCTTGTTTTACTGAAGAACGCGATGCTACAACAGGCGAGGTGCACAGAAAGGTAAATTTTGAGATTCTACGCGAACTGCTAGGTGATGCCGTAGCTAACTCGTGCGACGAGTCGTACCAGTTTACATGGCCAGGAAAACAAGAAGCGCGCAAGGAAGCTGCCGCGGCCATAAGTGATACGCTGCGCCCTGTGCCCGAAGACTCCTTGGAATGGGAGACTACGCAGAACATTTATATAGAGGGCGACAATCTGCGCGTGCTCAAACTCCTGCAAAGAGGCTACATGGGCAAGGTGAAGATGATCTACATTGACCCGCCTTATAACACGGGCAACGACTTTGTGTATCACGACAACTACTCCCGTTCGCAGACGGAAGAATCCTTTGAGGCGGGCGATATCGACGAAGAGGGCAATCGTTACCGTAAGAACTCAGACAGTAACGGACGCTTTCATTCCGACTGGTGCTCGATGATTTATTCGCGCCTGCTGGTCGCTCGCTCCTTGTTGGCAGAGGACGGGGTAATTTTTATCTCGATAGATGATAACGAGGTACATAACCTTCGTAAGATTTGCGACGAGGTGTTTGGAAGCAAGAATTGTGTTTTACCTTTTATTTGGCAACTCCCCCGCGGGATCAATGCAGGTTTAATTGCAAGAGCTCATGAATACATTTTATGCATTACCAAAAATCAGAATGCAGTAAAGCAATTCAATCGCCTCTCAACTGAAGAGGAGAGTTCCATAGAACGTTGTAACAGAAAAATAAATGCACGGCATCCCGAATCAGTAATTGAGGTGAAGGCAGGGATCAGATACGAAGGTAAAGATCAGGTATTGCAGGGAGTAATAGAAGGGGCAGAGCGCATAACGATACTAGATCCGCTCATTTTTAAGGATGGAAGGTTGGTCTCTAATGCTAGGATCGCGGCTGGGTGGACCATGAAAAATATGTTTAATGATTGGCAAAATGGGAAAACGGTTTACGATTCCAAAGGACAGCCTATCGTTGAGTTCTTTTTTAAGGAAAATGGGCGGTTATATTCCAAAAAAGAGCTTCGCGCATTCTCTATAAAATCGGTACTCAAAGATGTGCCCGATTCGCAAATTGCCCGTACGCAAATAGAAGAATTATTGGGTAGCCAAGATATTTTCTCCTACCCTAAGCCGATTGAATTAGTTAAGCTGCTGGCACAGCTGGTAACCACTCCCGATTCTCTCATTCTCGATTTCTTTTCAGGCTCTGCTACCACAGCCCACGCCGTAATGCAACTCAACGCCGAGGACGGAGGACGACGTAAATATATTTTGGTACAGTTGCCCGAACAAACGCCCATAGAAAGCGAAGCACGCAGGGCAGGGTATAATACCATCTCCGAGATAGCAAAGGAGCGTATTCGCCGCGCAGGAGCGAAAATAAAGGAAGCCGCAGGAGAGAAGGCAAAAGACCTCGATGTGGGCTTCCGCGTATTCCGTCTGGATAGTAGTAACTATGGCGAAGTATTTTTATTACCTCGTACCTATCGGCAAGAGGATCTTGAAAGGCTGCTGTACAACATAAAGGCAGATCGTACTGACCTTGATTTGCTCTTCGGGGCAATGCTCAGCTGGGGAGTACAGCTCTCGCTTCCTATGACCACAGAACGAGTGGGCTACAGCACTGTTTATACCGTGAATGAAGGCGAGCTCGTGGCATGTTTCGACCAGCATGTTACCGAAGAGGTAATTCTTTTTATGGCGTCCAAGAAACCCGCACGTGTTCTTTTCCGTGACCATTGTTTTACAGAAGACAAGGTGAAAATCAACCTCTTTGAGCTTTTCAAACAGCACTTGGGTTGGAGCAATGCGCAGGCGCTCGCGAATATTAGGGTGATATAGTTTTAAGGCGGTTTTAGTAGGGACAGACGGTAATTTCATAGCTTGCAATGAAACTTAAGTTTAAGCATCAGGACTTTCAGCAGGAAGCGGCTCAGTGTGTGGTACGCGCTTTTGCAGGGCAACCTTACGAAGAAGCCTTTCAGCATGTAGGGGGAGAGGGTAATTTCAGAGTGTATGGCTTTGGCAATGCTCCCCTACGGCTTGAACGTGATGAAATAGCCGCCAATGTGCGTTCGGTGCAGCGAGAACAAAACCTTGCACAGGTAGCGAAGTTGGAGAGCGACGGTGTCCTACTTACCGTGGAAATGGAAACGGGTACGGGCAAGACCTATACTTACATCAAAACCATCTACGAGTTAAACAAGCAGTACGGATGGAATAAGTTCGTGGTTGTGGTCCCCAGCGTTGCCATTCGCGAAGGGGTATACAAGAGTTTAGAGATTATGAGCGATCATTTTGCTCACGAGTATGGAAAGCGCATACAGTACTTTATCTATAATTCTAAGCAACTGAACAAGATAGATAGTTTTGCGAGCGACAATAACCTGCACATAATGATCATCAACATGCAGGCATTTAATACCTCTTTGAAAGAGGGGGGCAATAGCAAAGATGCTCGCATAATATTCTCACAGCGCGACGAATTTGGTAGTAAGCGCCCAATAGATTTATTGGCGCAAACAAACCCGATAATGATTATAGATGAACCCCAGAGTGTGCTAGGAGCGAACGCTGAAAATGCGACACGAAAAGGGATTAAACGATTCAATCCGTTGTTCCAATTACTCTATTCTGCCACACACCGCGAGGTACACAATATGGTATACCGACTCGACGCCATCGATGCCTACAACAAGAAGTTGGTAAAGAAGATCGAGGTAAAGGGTATTCGGCAGGTGGGTACTACTGCCACGAATGGTTATGTGTACCTCGAGGAAATTGTAATAAGTAAAGAGAATCCGCGTGCACGTCTCTCTTTCGACCGCATATCGGCTTCGGGACATACGACTCAGGTTACTAAGCTTGTGCGCGAAGGTGATAATCTTTTCGAGCTGAGCGGGAAGCTGGCTGAGTACGAAAATAACTACATCATACAGTCAATAGACGGAGTCAAAGGGTGTGTGCGCTTTTTGAATGGTTTAGAACTCTATGAAGGTGATGCCGTAGGCAGTGTGACCGAAGATATGATACGCCGTACACAGATACGCGAGACTATAAAAACGCATCTGGAACGAGAGAGTATGCTTTTTGCCCGCGGTATAAAAGTGTTAAGCCTGTTTTTTATAGATCACGTAGAAAATTATAGGGTATACGATGCTGATGGCAGTTCCCGATTGGGGAAGTATGCACAGATGTTCGAGGAGGAGTACGAAGTAGTGATCAAAGAGGAGAACTCTGTGCTTTGGAGCGATGAGTATAGAAAGTATTTGGCACGCTTCGCACCAGCGCTGGTGCATAATGGCTATTTCTCAAAAGATAACAAGGGGAAGTATGTTGATTCGAAGGCTGCGCGCGGCGAGACAGGAAGTAATGACGAAAATGCTTACGACCTGATAATGAAAGACAAGGAGCGCTTGTTGAGCTTCGCTGAGCCAACGCGTTTTATTTTCTCGCATTCGGCATTAAAGGAGGGGTGGGACAACCCGAATGTCTTTCAAATTTGTACGTTAAAAAACAGTGCAAACGAACTGCACAAGCGTCAAGAGGTAGGACGCGGGATGCGCCTCTGTGTTAATGAGAAGGGAGAGCGTCAAGATGCTGACGTATTGGGCGACGGCGTTTTCGATACCAATATTCTGACCGTAATAGCCAGTGAGAGCTACGACGATTTCTCGCGTCAGCTTCAGAATGAAATAGCCGACTTGGTCGGTGATCGACCACTCAAGGTAACCCCCGCGCTATTTCAGAAGTTCATGGATCTGCCAGAAGATAGGGCGCTGCCAATCTATAATCACCTCCTACAAGCAAATTACATAGATGATTCGGGGCAACTGACTGAAGCCTTCCTCCAAGATAAAGTGACAGGAAGACTCTATTTTGGCGATTCTCTAGAGGAGACTAAAGAAAGTATCGTTGCGGTTTTAGATCAGCTCTTCAACCCACACGTGCTCCAACCCGAAAATGCGCGAAAGCGTGCGGAGGCAAA
>CAJPTS010000156.1 GCA_905373625.1 Bacteroidia bacterium | reverse complement strand
ATAATAGGTTTTACTTGCGCCCGCAATAAAAAAATGCCTCGTTAGTGCGTAATGTCAGTATTTTCTGGCTGAAAATAGTTCAACAAAAGATAGGGGGCGATTGTCTTTTTGTTAGCTTTGTTGAAGTAAATCAGACGCAATGGAATTACAAAAATCTTTTATGAACGAACAGGGGGCATTCGGTTTTGATACAGATTGCGGCTTGTCTCAGTTTACGGTTGTTAAGCGCGATGGAACGGAAGTATCTTTTGATACGAGCCGCATTGCGAACGCGATTAGCAAATCGTTCGAAGCTGACGGCTTAGAGCCAGACACCTCTGTAATTAATGTCATAGTGCGCAACGTGAGCACAGAGATTAGTATACGTGGGCGTATGACGGTGGAAGACATTCAGGATCGTGTAGAACACGACCTGATGCGTTACAACCCGCACGTAGCGCAGCTTTACATCCACTACCGCCATGAGCGCGATAAGGCACGCTGGGAGCGAATGAACCTAAAGGGGATGTTTGACCCGATTGTGAATGTCGAGGCCTGCGAGCTCAATCGTAGTAATGCGAATATGTCTGCGCATACCCCCGCAGGGCAGATGATGACCTTTGCATCAGAGCTTGCACGCAAAGATGCCGTGAGTGGGCGTCTAAACCCTCTGTACGGCGAACAGCACGAGTCGGGCGCTATTCACATTCACGACTTGGACTACTTTCCGACCAAAACTACCACGTGTTTGCAGTACGACCTCGGTATGCTTTATGAGAAGGGCTTCCGCACTAAAAATGGTTCTGTGCGCCCTCCACAAAGTATACAAAGCTATGCCACTTTAGCCACCATAATCTTCCAGACGAACCAAAATGAGCAGCACGGAGGGCAGGCTATCCCCGCGTTCGACTTCTTTATGGCGCCTGGCGTACGCAAATCCTTCCACAAACATCTGGCGCAACGACTGGTATATACTTATCAGGAACTATATGCTTTAGAACTGAACGAACGAGAGGAAGATAAACTCGAGCGACGTATACGCAAGGAGTTGTGGGAAAGACAGATCGCACTGGGCGATAGTCATAAGACTCTCACCGTATTAGACGAGATATTGCGCGCAATGGGGATGCAACTATCATCAGCTAGTATGCATTTGGCGCTCAAAGAGTCGATCCGGCAAACCCGTATTGATACGCACCAAGCCATGGAGGGCTTTTTGCACAACCTGAATACCATGCACTCCCGCGGAGGTAACCAAGTGGTATTTAGCTCTATCAATTATGGTACAGATACCTCTTCAGAAGGACGAATGCTTATGCGCTCACTCCTGAAGGCCACCGAAGAAGGGTTAGGCAAGAAGGAAACCCCCATCTTCCCCATTCAGATATTTAAGCTTAAGAAAGGGATTAGTTTTAGCGATTCGGATCTTGCCAAGGCGCTAAATGATTGGCAAGGTGCGCTGGACGGAAAAATAGAATTTGAAGCGCCAAATTTTGACCTCTTTGTCGAAGCTTGCCGCACTACGGCGCATGCCCTATTCCCGAATTTCTTAAACCTTGACGCTCCGTTTAATTTTGATCCCGATTGGCGCGCTGATGATCCGAAACGCTACTATCACGAAGTAGCGACCATGGGGTGTCGGACACGTGTTTATGAAAATATAAACGGACCACGGACTTCTATCGGACGAGGCAATCTTTCCTTTACCTCGATCAATATGCCTCGTTTGGCTATAGAAGCGCGGAAAGCTGCCGAGCGTGATACATTCGGCGCAGACGAAGAAAAAACGCAGGCGCTTGCGAAGGTTTACTTCATGGAAAAATTGGAAGCCAAAGCTCGCCTTGTCGGCGATCAGCTATATGAGCGTTATCAGTTCCAGCGGACGGCATATGCTTTTCAGTTCCCCTTTATGATGACAAATGATGTTTGGAAGGGGGGAGGCCAATTAAATTCTAATGACCACGTAGGCGATGTGCTCGCACAAGGGACGCTCGGAATTGGTTTTATCGGCGGGCATAATGCCATGGTAGCCCTTTATGGTGAAGGACACGGTAAAAACAAAAAATCGTGGGATACACTGTACGAGGCAGTTTTGTTGTTAAATAAGGTGGTAAAAGAGTACAAGGAGCGCTATCATCTAAATTATTCGGTATTAGCGACCCCAGCAGAAGGACTCTCGGGACGCTTTACCAAAATTGATAGAGCAAAGTATGGAGTGATTCCAGGTGTTACAGATCGGGACTACTATGTTAACTCCTTTCACGTAGATGTGCGCGAACCGATAAGTATACAGGAAAAGATTCGTAAAGAAGCGCCCTTCCACGCATTAACGTTAGGTGGTCATATCACATACGTAGAGCTGGATGGTGAGGCTAAAAAGAATTCGAGCGTTATAGCTCTGATTGTAAAATCAATGATAGACAACGGCGTAGGCTACGGTTCTATCAATCACCCCGTGGATACATGTCGCGGTTGTGGGTACAAAGGAGTTATTCATGACAAGTGTCCTGTCTGCGCTTCTGATCAAATTACGCGCATTCGCCGTATAACGGGGTATTTGACGGGGAATTTAGAGAGTTGGAATCATGCAAAGCAGGAGGAAGAAAAAGACCGTATAAAACACGGTTTGCGCGAAGAATAGCCGATTGTTACTATTTAGATATACACGAGCTGCTCCTTTGGAGTGGCTCGTTTTTTTATGCGAAGAGTTCGCTAGTAACAGATCAAAAATTCCAGTAGATATTGTCGCAAAAAAGGGGGAGTGGTAGTGTCTAAAAAGGGGGAATTGCTATGCTATGTTCGTCATAGCAATCTTAATTGCTAGAAAGATTAGGGGTGTGCTTACGAATTTCGTAGGTATTACCGCCGTTGAACCTAGAATGACCGCGTCAGATTAAACACCTGCGCTTCCGCTTTTTGACGCTTTTTCCTTTTTGCTATAAACGGGGCATATATCGTCACCATTATAAGGGGGCTCAGGACACAGGCGACCGTCGGGATTAGAAATCGGACGCTCGGTAGGTGGACAGTAATAGGGGCTAATGAGACTCTTTGTAGAATCTGTGGTGTAGGATACTTTGGCAAGTTCGAGGAGCGTATAGAATGTAGCCGTACTTTGCACTGGCAGGTGTTGGTGTGCTCTTAATATTGAGTCTGTAGCGGGGTACAGAGCCCTGTATTCGTCAGAGAGCCATATGAATAGAGGTACATGCGCCTCGTAATGTGAGGGAATATCGTAGGAGTGATAAGCACGAAAATCTGGCGGTTCTAATAGATTTTCGCCGTGATCTGCTATATAGAGTACAAAGGCAGGTTTATGCTGCTCTTCCACGTAAGATATGATGGAATCTAGTATCATATCCGTATAGACAATCGTATTGTCAAAAGAGTTTACGAAGCTTGCATTACTCTTCCCACTTAATCTTAAGTCCCAGTATGCACCAATTTCTTTTTCCAATTCTGGTTTGAAGTGTGCATAGGATTCAGTATAGCGTTTGGTATAGGCATAATGCCCGCCAACAGTATGCGTTACAAGAAACGTGCGTGTCTGTAATTCGGTATCAAAGAATTTCTTGATTCTAGGTAAGAGTACTTCATCGCGTAGACTTCGGTCTAACCAGCCAGTATGTAAGCTAAGCGAATTGCACGCTCTTCGAGCAATATCCATCCATACATCGCCTAATGATTGGATAGAGATCCAGCCTTGATAATAGTCAGCGGTATGCAAGATCTCTGTAAGCATTGGAGTGTCATTCCATTTGTGTACATTTTCAGGCGATGCCATAGAAATTAGCTGAGGTACGGCGAGTATGGTATAATTAGCGCCAGCAAGTACATCGTCAAAAAAATAAAGGTTGGAGCGTTTGGCTAAGCGAGGTGTAGTTTCTCTGTGATAACCAGCTAGTTGCCAGTTACATGCTCGCGAAGTTTCGCCTATAATGAGTACTCCGAGCATATCTGTGGGTTGCCCCGTATATTTGCATGCATCCTTTTCAAGGGTGATGGTACGTTCCTCTGCAAATTTCTGTAAATAGGCAATTTCACGCTGGGCGCTAATTACTCGTCTTATCACATCGAAAGGAAAGACATTATTAAATGTCCATTTTAAGGACGGGTGAACGCCTTTAAACTCTTGGTGTTCTTCTGAATTTGCGATTGTAATAGTCGGTATCAATAGCGTGCTGACTAATATGTAAGGTGTAAGCAAAAAAAGACGCATACGACGCGGTAGCCAAAATTTATGAGGCACGTACTTAAAAAGTACGATAAAGTAAGTAGCTAACAATAACAGGTAGGCTATTAGGGGAATTAAATATTGGTTGAGTTGTTCGGTTGCTTCAGCTTTATTGGTGTGCAATATGGACATTATAAACCCTTGGGTTATAGGTTGATGCATAGAAAACCAAGTGGCTAGATCTATGGGGAGTAGAAGTAGAAAAAGCCCCCAAATAAAAAGCCATATACGTGCAGGTAAGAAAAGTGCTGGGAGCAAAAAAATGGCGAGAGCCATATTTATAAGAGCAGGCGCAAAATATGGAGCGTGAAATTGTATTATAATTGCTACGGTAGGTAGCAGTAGAACTAATAAAAATAATGCGACCAAAATGTAGTCGCGAAGAGATTGTCTTTTGGGTGTATTCAGTAGCCA
>CAJPTS010000155.1 GCA_905373625.1 Bacteroidia bacterium | reverse complement strand
ACACTTCCCACACGAATCGCCGTCCGCCGTCGGCGTCTCACAGTTTATATATTGTGCAAATGCGACAGCTAGGGGTAACGTGCCACTACCGTCATTCCCCGTAAAAAGCAAGGCGTGTGGTATTTGTTGTTTAGCAGCATATTTACGTAAGAGCGCCTTGGCTTTCTCTTGGCCGACCACATCTCGAAAGAACATGACCCTTATTGGTTTAACTGAGCGTGTTCGATGGTAGCAATAATCCTGCCCGAAGCGCCTATATTTGCTGCTACATATTCTTTAGCCGTATGCCCCATCGCTTCTCTTTTGTGCTTATTCTGCATCAAAGCTAACAATTCGCGCATAAAGTCCTCCGCGGAGTGTAACGAGAGTGCAGCACCTTGTGTAATCAATTCGCGTGCTTCTCGAAAAGAAGCAAAATTCGGACCGAAGCAAACGGGAAGCCCACAAGCCGCAGGCTCTATTGTGTTGTGTATTCCTACACCAAAACCTCCGCCCACATACGCCATAGAGGCATAACGATAAATAGAAAGCAATATACCCACCTGATCAACCAATAGTACCCGAGCGTGTTGCAACTCTGCGGGCGTACTCTCTGCGGTATAACGAACAGCCGTACTGGCATAGCGCGACAGCCAGTCTAGGATATTTGCCTCATGTATTTCGTGCGGTACTACTATACATTTCCACTCTTGGGGCATAGCGTCTATTACGGGGCGTAAATACTCCTCGTCGGCTGCCCACGTACTGCCCGCTACAAATACAGGCGCATTGGCACAAAAAGCTTCCACCTTTTCCAAAGGTTTTACGGGCTGCGAGGCCGCCTGCCAGACGCGGTCGAAACGCGAATCGCCTACCACTTGAACGCCCTGCACAATACCATACTCTGCAAGCAAATTAGCCGACGGCTGATCTTGTACCATAAGACCAGTAAAGAGTAATAACCACTTCCGATACAAAGCGCCATAGCCTCTCCTAAAGAATGCTTGCTCCCGACGAAAAATAGCAGATATGAGATAAGACGGTATATGCCTTTTACTTAATTCATGCAAGTAATAGTACCAAAATTCGTACTTCACGAAGACGGCAACCGTCGGTTGAATTAGTGTAATAAACTTGCGAGCATTACGGGGAGTATCGAGTGGGAGGTAACTTACCAAATCTGCCACTGCATAGTTCTTCCGAACTTCATAGCCCGATGGCGAATAAAACGTGATAACTAGTTTCCAGTCTGGGTGCAATTGTTTGAAGCGTTCCATGACCGCGCGCCCCTGTTCAAACTCTCCCAGCGAGGCGCAATGAAACCATATAACCTTGGCATTCTGCGGAGAAAAGCGTGCTGCGATCCTTTGATACCAATTCTTACGTCCGCGAACCCAAAGTCGCGCCTTTATATGCCAAAAGGATACGAGACGTACCAACATCCCGTATCCTAAAATTCCTACTCGGTAAAGAAATAACCCTACCACGACGCACGCTTATTAAGACAAGTATTATGACCTTGCGTGCCAAGACTAACGTTCTACATAGCGAAGATGCTTCGCTACTTGGTCGCCATCGTCGTTCAGCGATATTTGAAATTCCAACGTATCGCCGACCTGTAGCTGTGTAATGTCTACGTTCTCCAAATCTTGGCGATAGAAGAACAAATTGTTCGGCGGATATTTAATAAAACCGTACCCCTTTGTAGGGTTCAGATTCATGATCTGTCCACGATAGTGTTGTTCGCCATATTCGTCTTCCCACGCTTCTAAATTACCGTCTAATACGGGCTGCACATCGTTCACTTGTGGTTCTACAACACGAGGGGGGACGGGAATATTATCAGAGGAGATAAAAAGTTCATTTACATAGTCCAACCCTGCTTCTAGCCCCTCATCTATGACTACGTGTGCCGCCACGGGGTATGTCACCTCCTGCAAAAGATCTTGCGCCGTACGTGTCACAATCTCGCGCCCCGAGTCATCTACATAGGCAAACTCCCAATTAAGTACCATAGTTTTTACTCCAAGTGAGTTCAACTTACGCACTAATGGTACATACTCCCCGTCCGAGGTAATAAGTACCAGCACATCGAATTTCTTAATGAGCGTCTGTTCGTACGCCTCGAGTGCTAACCAAACATCGATCCCCTTCTCCTCTTTCTTCCCACTACGCGTGCGGAGCGGGAGAAAGTGCGAGACGATACCTACCGACATGAGGATGTCGTCAAAGACACGATCATTGTATAGCTGATTGCCGCGTTGCGAAGCCTCTTGAGCACTTAGACGACCGCGGAAATAGTGTGCGCCTATGATGCGACTGTACTGTAGAGGTATACCCTCAGACTCTGCCACCAAGTGACGAATAAAGCCGTGAAAGGCTGGTAAACTTAACCGCTGATGCATGGCATGAAAGTAATTGTAATAGTTACTTACATGCAAGAAGTAGTTACCGTCGTAAAATACTCCTATTTTCAAAATCTCTGTTCCCATATATTATACAAGACGTATTTGATAAAACAATTTCGTATGGCACAAATATACGCAAATCTAAAATTTCGCCACTCAGTTAAGACTTTCTTAACAGAATTGAACGAAAAGATTCCTATATGCACACTAGTCTCTTTTAGTGCATTTCTTGCTTGAAGTTAGGGCAAAAAAAAGAGGCGCAGCCTTGCTACGCCTCTCCACAAAATAATAATGCAAAAGATGATTTATTTGCTCCGATCTTCCAACTTTGTGCCCGTAGATTCGATTAGGCATTTTTTCCACCAGTCAGGATAATCGGGATTGCTTACTTTTACAGGAATACCCTCCGAATAAGGAGAGTGCAAGAACTTCCCATTTTCTTCTTGCTTCACATTTCCGTCAATGTACTTCAAAAGTAAGAACTCAAAAAGCGCGTTCCAGCTTTTCATTGTTTCCTCGGTCATACGCGTAGAGTAGTTTGTCAGGAATTCGCGTGCTTTTTGCGGATCACTCTTCAAGAGAGCTTCTGCTTGCTTATCTACTTCACTAGTACCTGCAATGAACGTATTCTCAAGACGGAGCTGCTCCTTGCGCAGATCGGCATGCATGAGGTCGTAGCGCAGGTAGCAATAGTTTGTAACCTTGTTGAACAACCAGAAGGCGCTCGTGGGCGAGTACTTCAAAAGGTTTCCATTTCCTTTTTCAAATGCCAAGGGGATTTTGGTTATACTGGAGTACATGGGCACAAAGACGGTAGAAGCGGCGTCGTCCACACCAAACCAAAGGATTCCTCCTACGGGGTCGGGCAACCACGAGCGGCTCTGCGAGACAAATACAAACCCCGTCTGTTGTGTAGCTGTTGCACGTTCGTGTACATAGGGTTTACCATCATATTTCCACGTCATCGGACGCCAACGGTAAGGTAACCCGTGAGGACCTGCGCCGTAGTCTTTGGTCATATC
The DNA here is from genome assembly GCA_905373625.1 of Bacteroidia bacterium. GTDB lineage: Bacteria > Bacteroidota > Bacteroidia > Bacteroidales > CAJPTX01 > Bacteroides_D. The sequence goes on along the minus strand of CAJPTS010000155.1, from coordinate 1,223 downwards.
AAGCTCGGAGCCTTCTAAGTGATCGCGCATGGCGTCCATAACCTCGTGTACGCTCAGTTTATGGTCTGGCTTAATCCACAAGGGCATCCGATGCTCTAGATTCCATCCCTTGGCATAATCGAGGTAGCTATTCATCTCGCTATTGATCGATTTGAAGAATGACCATACGCGCACTTCGCAAAAACGTGCTCCACTAAAATCTATGGGGTTATAAGCATCGCAGAAGCTAAAATCTGCATCTTTGCCTTCGAAATATTTCATTTGGCGTGCAAACGAGATCACGTCGTAAGCATATACCGTTTCCACCTCGGGGTTGAAGATCTTGTTCAACTGTTTGCTCGTAATAGACGTTTTACCATTTGCCAGCGGGAAGGTACGGATGCGGGCTTGGTTTGCATGTGCGCAGACATAGCCATCTGGTACGCGGCGTGCTACCCAAACTATACCACGATTAGTATTTTCCATCTTCTGGGTCTTCTTGTTGAACTTGGGCGTCGTATTCTTGCCTATCAGATCCATAACCCAAACTTCGTTTGCATCAGCTATAGAGAAAGACTCGCCTGAACTGGCATAACCATAGCGATCGGTTAGTTCCGAGATCACCTTAATGGCCTCGCGCGCCGTTTTAGCACGTTGGAGTGTGATATAAATCAGTGAGCCATAATCTATTATACCCAAAGAGTCTTGCAGTTCGTGCCGTCCGCCGTAAGTAGTCTCGCCTATCACCAGCTGATGCTCGTTCATATTGCCCACCACGTTGTAGGTCTCAGCAGCTTGTTCTATCTCGCCCAAGTACTTATTTGAGTCCCATTCGTAGACTTTGAGCATTGTACCCTTGGGGTACTTGGCAGCAGGCCAATGATAGAGTTCTCCGTATAGGTAATGCGAGTCTGCGGCGTATGAGACTATACAAGACCCATCTTTTGATGCGCCTTTTGTTACCAAGAAGTTGGTACAAGCAAAAACTGGCGAGACTGCTAGGAGTACCGCACACAAACAAATTGTGAACTTATTTTTCATACGAACCAGTATTTTTTTGGTTAAGAACAGTGGTAAACACAGCACCACCACACAAATATAAGTCTTTATAGCATATCTGCTAGTACTGTGTCACGCGCATTACAGATCGTTTGTACTGTGCATAGCGTAGTATTGTACCTAATAAGGTATGCAATATTCGCGATAGATTTGAAGAATGTGCCAACGGCACATTTTGTAGGGGC
>CAJPTS010000154.1 GCA_905373625.1 Bacteroidia bacterium | reverse complement strand
CATTAAGATCGCCCTGTGGTATTGCTATACTATAATCGGGGAATTTCCCCTCGCGCAGACGCGCCATAAAAGTGAAATCTTCCGATTCTACACTAAAGAATCGTTCTCCGTAACTGAAGCGTACATCGCCCTCACTCGAGTCGCGGAGAATGCTATTAAGAATCTCGGTAGCTTTTATAGGCAGGCATATAGCAGCGGTTTCCGTATTCTCAATGTTGGTACGCTTAAAATACGCGAAGTTATTTGTGTCTGTAGCGATAAAACGGATCTCGTTTGGCGCTAATTCCACGAGCACGGACTGGAAGATGGCACGCATAGCACGACTAGAAGATGGTACAGCCGCAAATATCGTGTTTTCGAGCCCTTGCTTCAGATGGTTCTGCGAGAGGACAACCGAATGCAAGGTAGCCTCGTCCATTTCGTCCATCGCTCGAGTAAACGACTCTGTTTGTCCTGGCATGTCATCGACAGCATACCCTTCCACCCGCACATGAAGCATTTGATGTGTAGGGTCATCTTCCACGGGGGTCGTCCAAAACTCTACAGGCGAGGAAGATTCCTTACAGACCTTGATAGAGCTCATGACCGATTTGAGCGAGAAAGAAAGCACTCCTTCTTCTGTTATCGTCACTCCTGGAATCTGAATACGCATAGTCATATCGGTATCGCTCATCGTCACAGTTAGCGTTTCGCCTTCCGCGCGCACCAGAGTCCCCTCAGAAGAAAAAGGACGGACGGGTATCTTTTGTAAATAAGTCCAAGCGCTGTTTAACGCTTCCACAGTCGTAGTAAAATGCATTGTCTGTTTCTCTAAATTGAAGGATTTGCAACAAAGGTAATTTTATTTAAGCAATTGGTTTACGCTATCTACGATGCGCTGTTCGAGCCCCGCCGAGGTGTCGTGCTCCAATTTTTTACCAACCAAACGCTCATAGAGTTCCAAATAACGCTGTGAGATGGCTCTTGCTTGCTCGGCAGATAACTCTGGGATCTTCTCACCCGCTTTTCCAGAAAAGCCGTTTTCAATCAACCACTGCCGCACGAATTCTTTGGAAAGCTGACGCGGTGCTTCCCCTTTGCTGAGACTGGACGCGAAATCCGAACGTTCAAAATAACGAGAAGAGTCTGGCGTATGAACCTCGTCTATCAGATATACCTTCCCCTCTCGTAAACCGAACTCATACTTCGTATCAGCGAGTATCAAACCGCGTTCCTCGGCCAATTTACTTCCTGCCGCAAAGAGCGCTAATGCATAATGCTCAATTTGTTCGTAGTATTCTTCAGCAACGATACCCTGCCGAATAATCTCTTCGCGCGATATATTTTCATCATGCCCTGCCTCCGCCTTCGTCGTGGGTGTAATTATAGGCGAAGCAAATGCGTCATATTCTTTCAGTCCTTCAGGCAAACGCACGCCACAAAGCTCACGCATACCAGCCTTATACTCTCTCCATGCGCTACCACACATGTATCCACGCACGATAACCTCAACAGCAAATGGCTGACAATCCAGACCGAGCATAACCATCGGGTCGGGCATAGCCGTCATCCAGTTGGGAACGATGGAGCGCGTAGCCTCTAGCGCCTGATAGGCTATTCCGTTAAGTACCGCCCCCTTGTGTTCTATACCCCATGGGAGTACAACATCAAATGCGGATATACGATCTGTGACCACCAGAGCTATTTGTCCCCCATCTAAATGATAGACATCACGAACTTTACCCTGAAAATGCGACTGTACGCCTTTGAACTTACAGTCGGTATGCAACAATACGTTACTCATAGTTAACTGTGTCATAATCTACTACTTCATCTTTCTTTTCTGCCTTCTTTTCCCAATGGTGAAAAGCCTCAACAATTTCCGACACTAGGCGGTGGCGAACAATGTCATTAACGCCCATCTCGACAATGGCAATACCTGGTATATTCCGCACGATGTCTATACTCGTAAGTAGGCCCGATTTACGCGGGTCAGGGAGATCGATCTGCGTGAGATCGCCCGTAATAATAGCCTTGGCATTACGCCCCAGTCGGGTTAGAAACATCTTCATCTGTGGGATTGTCGCATTCTGCGCCTCGTCGAGCAATATATAGGCATTATCTAACGTACGACCGCGCATATACGCCAACGGTGAGATCTGGATTGTCCCCTCGTGTAACAATGACTGTAAGGTGGCGGCTGGCATCATGTCATTGAGAGCATCGTAAAGCGGCTGCAAGTAGGGATCGAGTTTATCTTTCAGATCGCCAGGCAAAAATCCTAATCGCTCTCCCGCCTCTACAGCAGGACGTGTTAGGATTAAACGACGTATGGTCCGTGCACGCAGGGCTCGTACCGCCAGAGCAATTGCCGTATAGGTTTTGCCCGTACCAGCAGGTCCTATCGCAAAGAGAATGTCATGATTTTGTTCAGCATCCACCAGAGCTCGCTGCTGCGCGGTGCGCGGTACTACCCTAACACCACTCGCACCGTAAACAAGCACACCACTACCAGATGTCATTCTTGCCTGCCTAGTTGTATCAAGCGAAGGGGAGCATCCTGCTAGGATCTTATCAAAATCGTAATCATCTATTGTTTGATTCCGCATGTAGCAGTGCTCTAGGGCAAAGACCACCTTTTCCAACTCATCGATTTGTTGGGGCGAGCCGTCCACCCAAAACTGATCGCCACGTGCCACTATCCGTAAATCGGGGAAACGCTTCTGAAGACGATCGAAGCGTTGGTTATTTATACCCAAAATATCGAGTAATGCAATATTTTCAAGTGAGAGAACACGGTGCTGCGGCGTACTACGCATCTTGCGCAACCGATTGTTCCCCCACGCTTTGTGTGGCAGGAGAGAATATAAAAATCAAAGCTGGAATTGACATAGCAACCAAAGTGACTACACCAAATGCTATTGGTTGATATAAAATGGGGAGATGATACAGAGCCACCGAGCTAAAGGAAGCGAGCACTCCAACAAACAATGTAGTACGATGACGAAGGAGACGCCCTGTTACAGCAATCCCTATTCCTAAGACTACGAGTTTAGAGACCAACGGCGTGGGTGAGTCAAACCCCACTAAACCTATTCCTGGTCCTACAAACATCCAAAGCGCTGCAACCGAACGTCTATACGCGCCAAAAAGCAAATGACGCCCTTTATAATGGCGCATAAGTACAAAAGAGACCGTAAGTCCTAAAACTGGAACAAGTGCCCAAAATACGCCAGCAAAATGGACTTTAACCACAAATGCCAAATATGTAACAATGAGCGAGGCTATCAAAGTGGCAATACCCCACGTCAGAAAAAAGAACCCCTCTGGTTTTTGCATACTGCAAAAGTACTAATTAGACGCAAAGAAAATGCCTTCCCCTTCTAACTATTAGAAGTTGTGCCCAAAAAGATACAGACAACTTAAGGAAAACGGGAAGTGTAGTAACTATTCTGAACTGCGAGAATTTAAGAGCTAATCTTCCAGCTCTCCACAAGAAGAGCACGCCTTTTTTGCATCTTCTTCCTCGGCATGCGGGCAACGAATCCCGCATTTCCGAAGCTCGGGTGAGTGACCTGCAGAGGTCTCGGGGAACTCATGACTGTGATGGAAGAATATCTTAACGCCAAGTCCTAGAAAACACACCGCAACTACGGCAATTGTAATAAGTATTAATGTCAGCATGCCAAGCACTAATTTTGAATAAAACGTACCGTCCGACTATTTGTTTTCCGTGCATCAAAAAAGGAGTGCCAAGATTAACGTTGACCCCCCCTTAGAAATAAATTATTAAGCTATATCAAGCATCTATATTAGCATAACGTGCATTCTCCTCAATAAATTGCCTACGCGGCGGCACGTCGTCACCCATTAGCATCTCGAAGACATCCGAAGTTCTCTCGAGGTCACTTATCATCACCTGACGGAGGAGACGGTTTGCAGGATCCATGGTGGTCTCCCATAATTGGTCAGGATTCATTTCGCCGAGACCTTTGTATCGCTGCACCGTAACACTTTGTTCTTTTCCGTCTGCACTAAACTCCTCAATGGCTTGTACACGTTGTTGTTCGGTCCAACAATAGCGCTGCATCTTCTTACCACGTTTTACCAAATATAGGGGTGGCGCAGCTATGTATAAATGCCCATTCAGTATCAGCTCGCGCATCTGTTTATGGAAGAAGGTCATTATGAGCGTTGCGATGTGACTACCGTCGACATCAGCATCTGTCATTATTATGACCTTGTTGTAACGTAGTCCCGAGAGATCTAAGACTTCTCGCATCGTGCCGTCGTCATTGGCAACATTCGTAAGGCGTACGCCCAGCGCCATGTAAATACTTTGAATCTCGGCATTTGATAACGTGTGTGATGCTTGTGCCTTCTGAACGTTTAGAATCTTCCCACGCAGCGGGAGGATGGCTTGGAATTCGGAAGCTCGACATTGCTTAGCATTACCACCAGCCGAATCTCCTTCGACTAAAAACAACTCCGTATGCAGCGGATCCTTCAAATTACAGTCCGCCAGCTTACCAGGGAGTCCTGCGCCCGAGAGCACATTTTTTCGTGCCACGACTAGATCTCGCGCCTTTCGTGCCGCAATACGTTGTTCGGCCGAGAGTAAAATTCGTGAAACTATGATTCGCGCATCCTTCGGATTCTCTTCCAAATACAGATTCAACGCGTCGGAGACCGCTTGACTCACCGAAGCCGTAACTTCGGGATTACCGAGCTTGGTTTTTG
>CAJPTS010000153.1 GCA_905373625.1 Bacteroidia bacterium | reverse complement strand
CGTCTTGTAAAAAGATAATAAACTGTTTTATTCAGTTGTGAACATGAGACTAGAAGAGGAGTAAGCACAAAAAAAGGCGTAACCTGTAGAAGGTCACGCCTTTTAATAAGGTAAACAGTTTATTATCTTTTTACAAGACGTATAGTGCGCTCTCGCCCGTCCTTAGCCATTAGGCGCAAGAGGTACAATCCACTGGGCAGATCATTCGTTGGAACAAGGGTAACCTCTTGTAAAGCCTCACGGCGCATTATTACTCCCTGCGAGCTAATTAGCTCGTATATAGCACTGTCTAAATCATTCTGTGTACGAATACGAATTTCATACTCAAATGGGTTCGGATAAACTAAGACGTCACTGAAAGGTAAAGATTCCTGCACGTCTGTAGGATCGGGTGGCTTAGGAGTGGGCGCATCGGCTTCGAAGACGGCATCAATATAGATATCAGTCTCGACTCGCAGCGTAGCTTGATGCGTACTGACACTACCGAGATTTAATCGCCGCCCATTGATATAACAGGTACGGATGTGATAGCCCTCAGCAGGCGTGATGGTATACTGGATGTAGTCTCCCACAGGCACTTTTGCCCCCGCATTGACTATCTCGTTACTTTCTGTATTATTTACTACGGCAACCGAGCCGCCAGTATTTAGCGTCCAGTCAATTTTACAGGTTGGGCGCACGGGGGCATATACAGCCACTACGCGTATGTGCGTTTGTCCTGCACTAAGATACGGAACAGTGTAAACGAGTTTATTTGTGCCTTCGATTACCTGCGTAGGGATGGAGATCTCTTCGAAGACGTAACGGTTCAAATCTTCGGAGGAGGTGATAACCTCAAAGACATCGCCGACTTTTACCTCTTTTGTTTCACCGTGGTCAATTTTGATAGAGGCATTGCCTACTTTTTCCAACCTTAACGTTCCGTGGTCAGGCTTCTCTACTGTGATGTAATAGCGTCCATTGTCTTCGGGCAGTGGTTGCGCCACATAAGCCACAACTTCGGTAACGGGTTCTGTGGTCATGTTAAAAGCCATGCCCTTCTTTCCCGTCATCACGTCGTCCGTCAAGAGATGTCCTGTAATTATACCATTTAAGGTAAGAAGTGAAAAGAGGCTGCCAGGTAAAGCATTACTTATGACTGCGAACAAAGGTGTACCTTGGTCGAAAACTGTTCCGCTGCGTTGGAGTACACCATTGTAATATACCTCGAGGTGAGCGTTTGGGGGATCGGCATACACCAGCATAGACTTATTAACTGGCACTTCTGCTAATTCAAAGCGTAGCGAGTAGACATCGCCCGTTAGTTGTAATACATACCAGCCGTTTTCTTTTTCCAAGTTCACGGGCTTGTCATTGATAAGAATGCGCGCAACTCTGTGATTCGGGAAGGCTGCACCAATAGTGAGTTTGATGTAAATAAGCGTACCCGACGGATAAGTGTAGGGGAGGTTAGGATATACAGGCGTAGTATTCGATGGCGAGTCGGAACGGACATCTAGGGTGTAATCCGTACTTGACTCATAGCGGAAGTTCAATAATGGGAGCGTAGCAGGTTCGTAAAAGGCGATGATCTCAATATTATTGTTCACCTCGTATCTATAATAGGTAGCACCTTCAGCTCCTGTTGTAGCATTCGCTTTTATACTTTCATGAATATATTTGGGGTCAGGGGCAGCAGTATATTTTGGGTTCTGATACTTTACATATACTTCCTTAGGACGTAAATTGGGGTCGTGCTTGCTAGTTACCCTCACCCAAATCTTAGTTCCAGCCTCTACCGAGGATTCTGAAGGCAATACTGCGTGTATGTTATCTTTATCTGTAAGAACCTTGTAAAGCACATCGGGCGAATCGGCAGCATAAACCACCTTGTACTTTGAAATTTCATTTATGAGAACATCTATCTGGGTAACATTACCAGTAAGCGAGAAATTATACTCTTGATTACTATCAGGATGTATAAGTACGGGCGTTGAACTTCCAGCATACGTTACTTCGACCTTCTTAACGACGTGCGTAGTGGGATTGTAGCCACTGATGACAATCTTCAAAGGCGTATCTTCATAAAGCAGCGTCCCAGTGGGGACTGTAGTACCGTCTTTTTTCTTTACAACCTCAATAGTGACACCTGGTTGTGTAGAATTATAGGTTACGGTGTACTGTGGTCGCGGCGTATAATCAGCCTCAATGGAAGTAACGGGCGCATTGAGAACATATAAAAAATAATCACCGTCTTTGACAGCTGGTATGAGAACGCCGTTCACTTTAATACCATTAAAACGATAACCGTCAGGGTCAAGCGTTCGCGTAGGCTTGATATATAAAGTAGCCCCTTCTAACACGAGCGAACCCGATGGTATCACGGTTTCTTTACTTTTTCCGACAAAAAGAGTATAACCAGAGGGCGTTTCATTGTATGTGACCAAATACTTAGGGAGAGGTGTATAGAGAGGGGTGATGTTGTAAACATCAGCAGTAAGAATGTAAAAGTAAAAGTCGTCCTCTTTGTCAGTAGGGGGGATCGTTACTCCGTTAACTTGAATACCATCAAATCTAAACTCGTCAGGATCGGTAGTTCTTTCAGCCTTAATGTAAAGCTTAGTACCTCCGAGGCGCTGTTCGCCCGAATGAACAACAGAAGTGGCTTCTTTACTTGTACCGACGAAAATTGTATAATCAACAGGTGACTCGTCGTAGGATATGGTAAACTTTTGCTTAGGTATGTAAACAGCCTCGATAGTCGTAACATTTCCACTGATGGTATAAACGTAAAAATCACCGTCCTTATCAGAGTCAGGGATTAACGTACCATTTACTTTGATGCCACCGAAGGTAAAGTCATCAGCGTCTGGGGTATTTTTTTCAGCCTTGATATAGAGTTTATCTCCTGCAAACATTTGCGACGGCGAGGGCAAATTCGCAGTGTCGTCCTTTGCCTTGAGAACAAAGAGGGTATAATCAGTAGGAGTAACGTAGGTAACAGTGTAGGTGATACGATTATGAGCCGTTACAACGATTTCGGTGTTACTCGTAATCGTAAATGTATATGTGTAAACATTGGCGGTAACGGTGGGCGTGAGCTCAATCTCAGGACCATTAGAGGGTTTAATCTTCAGATTATCCATGACGCCCGCTACGGGATCTGTAAGGGTAACCTTGATGGTGATTAGCGTATTCTTTGGAATGGGTGTACCCTCGCTCGTAACAGGCGGTACCGCCCCCGTGTAAGAGACATCAATGGTATATACCGTAGGATCGTCCTGCCACTTCAGAGTGAACGGTCCCGCTACGGCAGGGTCGTCAATTTCTATAACCTTGATGTCCGTGATATCAGCATTAACCACGCGCTCCCAGTTCGTCTCGGTAGGCAAGAACTCATAATCTGTTCCCCCCATAACCAAGACATACTTCTGTATAAGTTTTCCAGGTGTGGGCGTAACTCCTGTAACAATAAGCTCTACCTTACCTCCAGTTTGTATTTGCGAACCAGACGGTAGGTCAGACATAACAGGGAGCTCCGTACCACTAGCATTAAATGCACGCTTTTCTTTTAGTTTTAACTTGGGTTTGCCAGTGCCTTCAGGATATGTAATGGTGTGAAAGATGTCATCCTTAAGTTGGATGTCCATTACAGATTTCTGTAATGTAAGATCGAAATGACGGTCAGTTGCCGTCATGTGTTTAGAGACTTTGCTGGCGTCTAACCACGTGACCTCAATTTCTGTAATGGGGGTAATGATGTGCGCATCTGGAAGCTTTATTCTAATTACGGCATTCGCCTGTAATGTGTATGGTGTGGTGGAATACGGGAAGACGTGCCCGAGCTCTTCTACAAACGTACCGTCGTCCTTTTTATATTTACCACTCACTAAAGTTACTACGTAGTTATAATTGGTAACTCTGAGCGTAATCTCTTCTTGGCACTCTAAGGTGATTGCTTTGACATCTCGATCAAAAGGAACTTCGGCAGGATTCGTGGTACGTATTTCTTCCACTCCTCCCTCGTATACGACCTTAAATTTCTCGAACTTTTTAGGCGCAGGCACGCTGGCTTCGAGTTTAAGAAACTCTGCACTAAAAGTAGAGTTTGATGCTTGTGGTGTTCCTGTGTCATCCTTTACTGTAAAAGTCCCACAAGTACCTTGCACATATTCGAGCTTGTGTGGTCTGGGATTAAGTGTAACGACAATATTAGTAATGTTAGCAGTCAGTTTCAGGTCAGGCTGTAGCGTAGGAAGGTTATAAACCCAACAGCCCTCACTGTTTTTCTTTAATTCGACGGCAGCGAGATCCTCCTGATAGAGCAAAACACTCTTAATGGTTTCGAGTGCAGATGGTGGTGGCGTTATAGTGATTTTCAATCCTGTATTACAAGGGAGTTCTGCGCCAGAAGGCACGGGCGTACCATCAGTCGTCTTAATGTCAATAGCAAAGCCGCTACTCTGCGATGGGTAATTAACAAAGAATTTCTTGTCCTGTAGAACAGGCGTAATCTCCGTTATATTTTTAAGTAGCTCATATAAACTAGCAGTAGTATAATACAAGACACCGTTCTTGTCACGCTCAGCTTTTGCGGGCACTTCTGAGACTCCGTCGTCTGTAGTGATCTGAAATTTTTCTACTCTTTTGCAGAATTGCCCAGAAGGTAATGAAGCACGGACATGAAATTTAGTACCTTTCGGTAAGCTATAAGTGGGAGGTTGTCCTGGTTTCGGACGTATTTCATCTCCGCTAAT
>CAJPTS010000152.1 GCA_905373625.1 Bacteroidia bacterium | reverse complement strand
ATTTTGAACATGGGGCAGCTACTCAGTATTCCTTTTTGGTTATATGGTATATACCTATTGGTTCGTGAATGGAAGCGAGGCGCTGTCGGTAAATTTGTATTTGCACCCCAGAAGCGTGTGAAGAAGAAAAAGTAGAATAATATGACGCGTAGTGTTCTTTTGTACATCGTATTTGTACTCCCCTTAATACTCCTTGCAGCGTGTAATGACGCCCAGCAAGCGGTTACAAGTAAAATCTCGGGCAAAGAAGGAGAGGTGCTCATAGTCTCTTCGGTAGATATACAACACACTGCCCTCCGAGATACTCTTGAGGCGCTCCTAAGACAGGAATACCCCTACATACCACAGTCCGAACCTACTTTTACTACCATTTTTGTGACGCAAAAGGCATTTACGAATGTACTACAGCCCTTCCGTAATATCATCATGCTTCATTTTAATGCTGATTCTGTGCACCCGAGCATGTATAGGCAGAAAGATAAATGGGCAAACGGACAACGAATTTTGTCATTCTATGCGACTGATCAGAGAGCATTGGCTGAGTACGTGGGAAAAAATAAAAAGCAAATCATTGCTCTTCTGGAGGAGTTCGAACGTTCTCGCCTTCAAGTGGCAAATAACGCATTGAAAAACCAAGAAATAATTGATTCAGTACACGCACTCTTCGGGCTTAAAATCATCGTCCCACAAGGTTATAAGTTGAGACGTGCAGCAAAAGACTTCCGATGGTATTCCATTGAAACGCCTGATATTAGCCAAGGGCTCTTGCTTTACAAATACAAACTAAACGGACGCCTGCCCTGGATACCTGACTCGATCCAAGCGCATCGTAACAAATTTACGGCTCTTTATGTACCAGGTCCTAACGCTGGTACGTACATGCAAGTGAGTACGGTAATCCCCCCTGAGTATACGCTTCTAAAGAAAGGGAATGATACGGTGTGTTTTGTGCGAGGGTTTTGGGAAGTTAAGGGGCATCCTATGGGCGGATCTTACATCAGCTATTCTCGCCTGACTCCAGCGCGCGACTCGATGGTCGTGACAGATGGTTACATATACGCACCACGATTTCACAAACGTGATTATATGCGTGCTCTCGACGCCATCCTCCAATCGCAATTCTAGCTCTTTCCAGAGCCCCCTTTTTTGCGAGACGTAAGGATGATTTCTTCTTCGCTACTTTGTGCTAGAATACGGCGTAGAAATTTAACGGAGCGCCCATTTGTTAAACAAACTGCCCACTTGCGGCTAATATAAAGTACTTCGCACGCGACTCGCGCTAATTTTAGAATCCCCTATTTACTACTATTCATGTCCGAACAACAAATCCTTAATTACACAGAAGATACTATTCAGACCCTCGAGTGGAACGAGCATATTCGTCACCGCCCAGGTATGTACATCGGGAAACTTGGTGACGGTACACAACCCGATGACGGCATCTATGTCCTCCTGAAAGAGGTCTTTGATAATTCGCTCGATGAGCACATGATGGGCTTCGGGGGGCGTATCGATGTAGAGGTCAACGTAGAACTTGGGAATGTCTGCGTACGTGACTACGGACGTGGAATCCCATTAGGGAGTTTAGTTGACGTCGCCTCTAAGATGAACACGGGCGCTAAATACGAAGCGGGGGTATTTACCAAGTCTTTAGGCTTAAACGGGGTGGGTATAAAAGCCGTAAATGCATTATGGTCGAGTTATATTATAATCAGTTATCGCGACAGTAAGGGGGCACGTGCCACGTTCTCTTGTGGTAATTTGTTAGAGTTTGAAGAGTTCGATGCGCCCGATGAAAAACCAGGGACTTACACAGTTTTTCATCCCGACGAAACACTGTTCAAAAATTTCCATTACGACCTGACGATCGTCCAAGCTATGTTGCGGAACTATACTTACCTAAATACCGCGCTGACCATTTCGCTAAATGGCGAAGAATATCGTTCCAAGGGCGGCTTGCTCGATTTGTTAGCCGAAAACATGGTTCGAGATCCGCTCTACGAACCCGTACATCTTATTGGAAAAGACATCGAGATCGCTTTTACACATCGAGATGCATACGGCGAAGACTACTATACTTTCGTTAACGGGCAGCATACTTCGCAAGGGGGAACGCACCTCTCTGCCTTCCGCGAGGCGTTGGTTAGAACCGTAAAAGATTTCTACCATAAAGACTTCGAGGCTGAAGATATCAGAATGTCCGTCGTGGGCGCATTGAGTATCAGGGTGCAAGATCCAGTCTTTGAGTCGCAAACAAAAACGAAACTCGGCAGCAAGGATATGGCGGAAGGAGGACCGACCATACGCCAGTATATAGGTGATTTTGTCAAAGAAGAACTAGATAATTACTTGCATAAGAACCCGTTAATAGCCGAAACCCTATTACACAAGATCCAAGATAGTGAGCGTGACCGAAAGTCCATGGCGGGCATTCGTAAACTGGCTAAAGAACGTGCGAAAAAAACAGGATTAAATAATCCCAAGTTGCGCGACTGTCGTATTCACTACAATTCTAACCACGAACAGGCAGCCGATACTATGATTTTCATCACCGAAGGCGACTCGGCTAGCGGCTCAATAACAAAATCGCGTGACCCTAACGTACAGGCCGTCTTCTCGCTCCGCGGTAAGCCCAAAAATACTTTCGGACTTGACAAAAAGATCGTATATCAGAACGAAGAGTTCAACCTCTTGCAAGCTGCACTAGACATTGAGGACGGATTGGACAATCTCCGCTATAAGAAGGTCATTATTGCCACCGATGCCGATGACGATGGTATGCACATACGCCTACTCCTAGTTACTTTCTTTTTGCAGTTCTTTCCTGACCTTATTCGTCAAGGGCATTTGTACATCTTTCAGACCCCCCTCTTCCGCGTACGAAACAAGAAAGTAACGCATTACTGTTACAGTATTACTGAACGAGATGCGGCTGTTAAGAAGCTTGGCGATAAGCCTGAAATTACGCGTTTCAAAGGTTTGGGAGAAATATCGCCAGATGAATTCAAAAAGTTCTTGGGCGAGGATATACGTCTTGATCAAGTGCGCCTCTCCCGAGAGGACTCCGTAAATGAATTGTTAGAGTTCTTTATGGGTAAGAATACCTCCTTTCGTCAGGACTTCATCATAGACAATCTGCGTGTGGAGGACAACGAAGTTTAGGCGTACCCTCACTTGCGAAACAGCAACCTCGTATTTAGATTTGTCATGAGCGTAAAACGCCGTCACTGTCACTCATAGAGTTATGCAAGACAAAGACCTTCTGGTTTTACAAGAAACAGAAGATGGGTCGCTTACCCTATATTCCCCCCTATTTGATGAGTGTTACCATTCAACACGAGGTGCTTTTGCCGAATCGCAGCACATATACGTAGATAATGGTTTAGCGACCTTGGCGTGCGAAGGTACAATCCGCATTTTAGAGTACGGTTTCGGACTTGGCTTAAATTTTTGCGTTGCAGCCAGATGGGCAGAAGAAAATTCCAAAACCATAGACTATACCACGCTTGAGCTCTACCCAGTCCCCGAAAGTATTGTAGACGATGTTCACCTTCCCGAGTGCTCGGATACTGAAACTATTTGGCGTGCGGCTCACAAAATACCTTGGGGTATACCCTCAGCGTTAGCTTCCAATATTCGCCTCACCAAAATAAATACAGATTTTACCCAATATACCCCTATGCGCAGTTTCTATCACATCGTGTTTTTCGATGCGTTTAGTCCTGCACATGTGCCCGAACAATGGGGTAGTGATATCTTCTCAAAAATATTCGAAGCGCTTGTACCAACTGGCTGCCTTGTTACTTATAGTGCCCGTGGAACGGTAAAAAACGCATTGCGAAGTGTAGGTTTCCATGTACATCGTCGTGCAGGGGCTCTGGGCAAACATCACATGCTCTTTGCTGAAAAAGTGAGCTAAGTATACCGTTTCTAATTTGTTTACTTACCGCTTTTTATACTTCCCACGATATTTTTCTCCGCGACACTTCTTTTTAGAGAAAATTTACTTAGGTGCGTTGAGGCATTACATTTAAGGTAAAATCTTTTTACCTTTGCGCGTCTTATAAATTTGATTTGTCAATGAAAATAAGGAGTGCAATCCAGAAATTGGTGTTATTCGCGCTCGCAGCGCTTATGTCTACACTAGTGTATGCACAGACAACGCTGAGTTTAGACAGTTGTCGCGCTTTAGCCTTAGAGAAAAACCGAGATCTTCACATGGGGAGGCTCAGAGTTGAGAAGGCTAAAAATGATCACGAGGCTGCATTTACTAACTATCTTCCTAAGGTTACCGCTCGTGGGGCATACATTTACAACGGTAAGAATTTGCAGCTCATGAGTGATGAGCAGAAGAACCGTTTACAGACCATGGGCGACAAGTTTGCACAATCGATACGCGAGAACCCAACGCTACAGAGAGCATTGCTCGGCTTAGCACTCACCAATCCTACCCTTGCGCCAACCATTAATGCTATGTTATCTGACCTGCTTAATTCCATGAGTACGCGTCTCAACGGATTAGGACAGACGGTTGTAAATGATATTGCCTTAGATACACATAACCTCACCCTGGGAGCATTGACGGTTACTCAACCTATTTTTATGGGAGGGAAAATCGTGGCTTACAATAAAGCAACTGCACTCGCCGAAGACTTAGCAAAAATGCAGGCGGAAACCACGCGCCGAGATGTGGTGGTGAGCACCGACAAAGCTTATTGGCAAGTGGTTCTCTTAGTTAATAAAAATACCCTAGCAAGTAGTTACTT
>CAJPTS010000151.1 GCA_905373625.1 Bacteroidia bacterium | reverse complement strand
CACCTGTTTCCTTCCAAGTTCAGATACACGTCTTCTTATAGAGTTAGCCAATTACAGTATGATTTGTGGAAAAGAATAACGCAGGAGATATGAAGAAATATATATTGTTGTTAGGTGTTCTGTTGTTTACATTTTTGACACAGACACAGGCGCAAAATGCGTTAGAAGAGAAGTTAGGCGACGTAATCTTGAAGAGCGAAACGCCAACGTCGTTTAACTATCAAGCGTTACTTTACAACAACGGAATGCCCGTTGCTGACCAGAGTGTCAAAGTGAAGATTAAGCTACAAGACGAGGGCGGACGCGTTTATTTCGAAGAAGAGCACTCCACCACCACCGCTAAAACCGGGATGATAAATGTGATGGTCGGAAAAGGAACAAACACAGCAGGTTCACTAAACGACGTGGCATGGGAAAAAGGAGTCTTTATTGCGGCGGAAGCAAACTCGGGAGATGGTTATAAAGTACTCGGACCTGCTACGAAATTACAAGCAGTTCCTTACGCGCTTTATGCAAGAGCAGTACCTGTCATTCGAGGAACGAAAGCTGGAAAAGAGGAAGGACGACCCATCTTCCAAGTGCAGAGCAGCAAGGGAGACCCACTTTTCTCTGTATACGAAGAAGGCATCAGTGTTAACGTGCCTGACGTCCCATCCAATTTTAGACGACCGCGCGGCGGTTTTGCTGTTAAAAGTTTCCGTCTCGGAGCTGATTTTAGTGAAAGCAATTCCAGTGATCGTCTTCAAGTCGCTGATGGTGGTGTCAATATTAATGTTGACCCCGTAATGCGCGGGTACTATGGCGGTTTTGCCGTAAAAACCATAAGTAATCTGCGAAGCGTAAAAGATGAAACTAAAACTCTCTTTAATCTAGACAATCGGTCGATGTTCTTTACGCTTGCTTGCCAATCTATTGGTACAACCTTCCAGTTCCGTGACCGTTGTAACGAAAACAAAGTTGTGATGAACCTTACTGACCGAGGTAGGATTCAGTCAGTCCAGCCCACGTCGCAAGTATTACAAAACCTACTCCAAGTTGGCTCAGACTATAAACTCGATGTCACATGGCCATGGCCTGATGCCAATGCTACCGCGACGAAAAAATTAGGTTTTACAAATCTTATGCGCTGGCGCAAACCAAAAGTTAAAGCCGTACTAAAAGCTGCCTCTATAAGCAAAGACGTTGATTTCTACGAGATCGTGGTGCAAAATGATCCTTCTGATAGTAGAAAACTAACTGATTATCTCAAGGTCGGTTACTATAAGGAAGATCTTAATGCAAGCCCCACGTTGGGTGTCATGCTCGATAGCAAACTGAAATTAGACGAAAATTTTGTCTTTCCTAAAGGAAAGATCGTAGTTCGAACCGTGGCCGCAAACCCACAGCTGGATTCTATGATCCCATTTACGGATCAGAAAATGCTTTATGCTGATAAATTCTCGTTTCAGCTTTTTCCTTATTCGGAAACGTACATAAACTATTTCAGTATCAATGATACTGAGTTCCAAATGAGTTTGCAAGAAATCGAGTATACAGATAATGCTGTGCTGCAAGAGCTCGTACTAAATTACCCACTTCAAGTGGAGATTCTAAGCGAAAAATTTAAGAATTGCCTGAAAGTTACTGTTGCTGACGGGCGTCTGAAATTCACTGTGACAGATAAAGAGGCTTACAAGGCTGCTGTGGGACCACTACCAGGGGGGGGAGGATTTAATACAGTAACCTTGAAAGTTAAGATCTCCTTCCCCAACAATATCTACAAAGATGTAGAGGGAGAGGGTGATTTCCGAGTTGGAGCATAGTAACGTACACAAGTACTTTTACAGTTGAAAAAGATGATAGTAATGAAAAAATATATATTGCTGTTGGGGTTGTTGGCTTTTTTTGCACCTGCTTGGGCGCAAGACACCAACTCAGAGGACGACGTCGTGTTGAACAACAACTTGCCTACGTGCTTCAACTACCAAGCTCTCATCTACGCTGACGGTAAGCCAGTCGCTGAAACGGACATAAAACTCCGTATTACTCTACAAGATCAAGAGAAAGCCTATTTGGTAGAGGAGCATAGTGCAAAAACTACTAAAACGGGCTGGGTTGAGGTATTAGTCGGAAGTCAGAAAACTGATGATATGCTTAACATCCCGTGGGAGAAAAACCTCTTGGTTAAAGTAGAAGTTGACTTAGGTTCTGGTACTTATATCTCGCTCGGCGAACCCGTAAAAATGGAACCAGTACCTTATGCGCTTTTTGCCAGAACTGCCCCCATCATACGTGGGAATGGCGATGCAGACGCGCCCATCTTTCAGGTACGAAATAGTCACGATCTGCCTATCTTCTCGGTTTACGAGGACGCAATATCTATGAACGTAACCGAAGTACCAGCTGGTACACGACGTCCACGGGGCGGCTTTGCGGTCAAATCTTTTCGTACAGGGGACGATGGGGCTGAACAATCCACTCGTCTGTCTTTGAACGACGGAGCTTTCTCCGTATATGTAGATCCCGTTACGCGTCGCCCGCGTGGAGGTTTTGCTGTAAAAACACTCAAAACTGATTTACGCGCAGACAGCGAGCCTGAAACCCTGTTTAGCATGGACGAGCGTGCAACCTACTTTACGATTGATCAGTGTCAAGTCGGCAGTACTTTTCAATTTCGTGACCGTGACGAGGAAAGTGAGATTATAATGAACCTTCAGAATGGCTATATACAGAGTGTGAAAGGGAGCAATAAAGCTGATGTGATTGAAAAACTACCCGATCCTGCTACAGCCACCACTGCATTAAATTGGTTCATGCCTGGAGAAGACGCAGTACTCCCAACACCCGTAAATCTTGAGTTTACGAACCTCACTCGTTGGCGTATACCTGAGTTCAAGGTAGACGGAAATGTTGTACCGTATCATATAACTATTCGCGATCAAAGCACAAATAATCACGGGAAGAGCTTATCAGATTATTTCACAGTGGGTAAAATTATTAGATGTACTGCAACCACTGGTTTGCCTACAGAATATGTAAAGCATGAAGCAGAAGCGCTTATGTTGAAGAGTGACGTTAAACTGGAAGACGACGAATATTATCCTCATGGAGATATTGTTATCAGTTGGGCGGAATATCCTGACGTGAAGCAGATAGTTGGACTATATACTGCGAGTAAGATACTTGCCCATACAGATAAATTAAAACTCGAGGCCACTTCAACGAATGCAATTAACTATACTGACAAAGCAGTTACAGTATCAATATCTGCTACAGAGCTTACACAAGATGCGTATTGGCCTGAAATTGCTCATAACTTGCCTTGCAAGGTTGAGGTCACTGATCCTAATTTTGAAAACTTCCTAAAAGTGGCAAATAGAGAAGGCAAGCTCCTTTATTTGACCATCTCAGATAATGAAGAGTTCTACAAGGCTGTTACAGAGCATGGTACTCTCGCATCGGCTGCGGAAGGCTACAAGATAGAGGTCAAAATGAAGGCAACCTTCCCCAACGGAATCTATGCTGATGTAAATTTCAACATGTCTTTGTTAGTTAATAAGAAGATTTAACCAAACGCGTAACGAGATTACGCAACAAAAGAATAAATTTGTAGAGACGTTTCTATTGTAGAGACGTCTCTACTTTTTTTGGAGGATAAAAAATGCGAAAACTGCTGTGCTTACTTATTTTGATCTCTTGTGCTATGACGCTTGTAGCTCAAACGTCATTTGAGCTTGCTGGCGAAACCATAAAACCTCCTAAAAATGCCTGCCAGATTCGGAGAGGTAAAAAAAAGGCAATACAGGCTTTGCGAGACCCTATTGCGGGATGTTATTATCTCATTGCGCAGTTTAAGGAGATACCCAACCAAGAAGTTTCCAAGAAATTAGCTGAAAATGGAGTAGTACTGCGAGACTATATTGCTGAAAATACCTACTATGTGACAATACGCGCAGACGACATACGTAAGTCTGTAAAAGGAACGGGCATCGTCTCGCTTATGCCCATTGAGTGGCAGTGGAAGGTCTCGTCATTACTTCTTCGTAATGAAATACCAGATTTTGCGTTGAAGGGGGGACGAGTAGGTATTGTGATTAACTATCAAGAGGAATTTTCCACAGCTTGGGTTGCTGAGCGGCTCCGTGAAATGGGGATTGCCGAGCCAGCGCATATTAGCGGTGCGCCATTTTATTCGTTCGAACTGTGGTTGCCACAGCAGCAAATTGAAACATTAGCAAAAGAGCAATGGGTTAAGGTGGTGCGAATGGTATCGCCGCCCGCTGTGCTGTACTAATTTAGTATGCTTGCCACCAGTAGAGTAGAAACTTTTATGAAAAAAGTCTTGTCGCGAGACCTTACAAACTATTTGGCGGAGAGTAGCAGCAAATTCTTTTGTAACCGTTTTGTCAATTCAAAAAAAGCTCCTACCTTTGCGTCGTTAGAAAAATACATGGTTCGGAACTGGTCTGGTAGTTCAGTTGGTTAGAATGCCGCCCTGTCACGGCGGAGGTCGCGAGTTCGAGTCTCGTCCAGACCGCAAGCGAGGAGCAAGATTATCTTGTTCCTCGCTTGTTTTCTGTATACCATAAACGAGAAGTAGGTACGCGATACCAAGTTAAAAGTAAAACCCAGATTGTAAGGTATTGTCAAAATTTGTGATTAGTAGCGCAAAGCGTTCATCCGTCCATCGCTCAACGTTTTACATCGGGCTAAGAATGCCCGTGCGCCATACGGTGTTCTTTTTTGCGCAATGCGTTTAATATCCAATCAATATCCGATGTTTGGGTGTGCGA
>CAJPTS010000150.1 GCA_905373625.1 Bacteroidia bacterium | reverse complement strand
AAGTTCAAAGTAAACCCCAGATGTTATTCGCTTCGCGTGGTGTTCTTTCGTCTTTATTTACGCGCTTGTCGCGAACTTTGAACTTTGAACTTTGAACTTTGAACTTTGAACTTTGAACTTTGAACTTGCCCCCTCCTCCCCTTGTAATTTTCGCTATTTTTGCGCAGTTAAGGTGTGGAAAATACCAGTGCGTAAAATGGCAGAGATTAAAAATTTTGTAGAGGAGTTGAGATGGCGTGGAATGCTACATAATGCTACGCCAGGAGCTGAGGAACATCTCAATAAGGAGCAAAGGCTTGCATACGTGGGAATAGATCCTACGGCAGATTCCCTACACATCGGACATCTGGTCTCTGTTATGATGTTGCGCCATTTCCAACGTTGCGGACATAAGCCCGTGGTGCTCGTCGGAGGGGCAACGGGGATGATCGGAGATCCGTCAGGAAAGTCACAAGAAAGAAACTTGCTCTCGGTTGAGCAAATTGAGAAGAATCTCGAAGGGTTAAAGAAACAATTAGCTCGTCTTATAGATTTCGATCCCAGTAGTAGCAATGCGGCTGTACTCGTAAATAATTACGAGTGGATGAGTAAATACTCGTTCATCGGTTTCATACGTGATATTGGTAAGCATATCACTGTTAACTACATGATGGCGAAGGACTCGGTTAAACGACGTTTTGACCCGACGGAAGGAACTGAAGGGCTCTCCTTTACAGAATTCTCTTATCAGCTTATCCAAGCCACAGACTTTCTAACGCTGCACCGCGAGTTAGGGCTATCGTTACAAATGGGTGGTTCTGATCAGTGGGGTAATATGACTACGGGCGTAGAACTAATCAGACGTATAGACGGTCACGAGGCGCATTGTATAACCTGCCCACTTATAAAGAAATCTGACGGCCGTAAGTTTGGCAAGACCGAACAAGGTAATATATGGTTAGACCCCGAGCGTACGTCGCCTTATACTTTTTACCAGTTTTGGCTCAATGTCTCTGACGAGGAGGCGAAGTCGTACATCCGTATATTCACTATGCTCGATCGGGCAACCATAGAGGGGATTGAGGCGGAACACGATGCCAAGCCTCACGAGCGTGCTTTGCAAAAGGCTTTGGCTCGCGAGGTTACTATCATGGTACATGGGGAAAGGGAGTACGAAAATGCGCTAAAAGCCTCGGAGATCCTCTTCGGGAGAGCTACTGCCGATGTGTTACGTGAGATCGACGAAAAAACGCTCCTTGCCGTATTTGAAGGTG
Source organism: Bacteroidia bacterium (assembly GCA_905373625.1). GTDB lineage: Bacteria > Bacteroidota > Bacteroidia > Bacteroidales > CAJPTX01 > Bacteroides_D. The sequence continues at coordinate 3,560 of CAJPTS010000150.1, read as the reverse complement.
TACCAACTTACGAAATCGCTAAGAGTGTTCTAGATAATCATACCAACCTCCTCACACTTTTAACAGAGAGTGCATCTGTCTTTCCTTCTAAAGGAGAAGCACGACGAGCTGCGCAGGGCGGCGCGATCAGCATTAACAAAATAAAAGTGGAGGATCTAGATTATGTTCCAAAGCTCGAAGAGGCTATCAATGAAAAATACTTCGTTGTACAAAAAGGAAAGAAAAACTATTACCTACTGATTATCAGATAGTCGCTTTTGTTCTACGATAAGCAAATTGCGTAGTAAAAGGAGTTCTAAATCATACCCCCTTATATCTTAAGTTCGCGATATTGGTACTGCGATGAATATCAAATTCCGCAACTTCCGTCCGCTAGCACGCCCGAAGCTAGTGTTAAACAACCCCTCTTTTTTACGCGATAGGCGCGTAGAGGCAGTCATCTTTTTAGGTGCGTTTATCGCTCTAATGCTCTTTTTAGGCGCGACAATGGGCACTAAGAACCTCCTCAATTCTATCATGCAAACTGCGTTTGAACTCCTTACGCATACGGTGTTCTTCATTATGGCGATAACCGTTCTCACGGGTGCGTTGGCAAAGCTATTCATAGAGTTTGGTGTAATGCGCCTCATTGAGTTCTTATTGCGCCCTCTTATGCGCCCCGTTTACAATTTACCAGGCATGGCGGCACTCGCAGCAGTAATAACCTTCTTTAGTGACAATCCTGCCATTATGTCCTTGGCAAAAGATAAGAGCTTCCGCTCCTGTCTTACCGATCGTGAGGTCGTCTCTATGGCAAATTTTGGTACGTCTATGGGCATGGGGCTCATTGTTATCACCTTTATGTCTAGCTTAGGATACTTCAACAGTGCCATTATAGGCTTCTTTGGCGCGATGGTCGGAGGAGTACTTGCTACGCGGCTTATGCAATTCTTCACAAGAAAAGATTTTGCCAAACCTACTCCCGAAGAGCTACAAGCCATAAGAGAACAAAGTCAAAAGCAGCTCTCATTCAAATCTCAAGGTTCACTTTTTGAGCGTTTTCTTAATGCTATTTTGGATGGTGGAAAAACGGGGGTAGATCTCGGTCTGTCTATAATACCAGGCGTACTTATTATTAGTACGTTTATTACGATTATCACCTTCGGACCTAAAGACCCCAATGTCGGCTATCAGGGGCTGGCGGGCGAGGGAGTCCCTATTCTTACGTGGCTGGCGGGCAAAATTGGCATAGTATTCGAATATCTTTTTGGTTTTGAATCACCGAGTCTCATTGCATTTCCAGTCACATCACTAGGTTCTGTGGGAGCAGCGTTATCTTTGATTCCGCGTTTCCAGTCTGAAGGTATTCTTGGTGGTAATGAGGTGGCTGTCTTCACGGCAATAGGCATGTGCTGGAGCGGCTTCTTAAGTACTTATGCTGCCATGTTTGATTCCATTGGCTTCCGCAAACTAACCTCCAAGGCGCTTCTCGCGCAGACACTTGGCGGCATAGGGGCAGGAATTTTTGCGCATTTTCTCTTTTTGCTCTTGGCGCTTTTTTAGCCATCTTCCCGTCGTGATCTCGCTTTTTACAACCGCATTTTTGCCCCCCGTAGATTATATTTTGGCGATAGCCAATAGTGACCGCATCTTGCTGGAGGCGCACGAGAATTACCAGAAGCAGTCCTATCGAAATCGTTGCGAAATTGTTACTTCGCAAGGTATACAAGCGCTTACCGTCCCCGTCGTGCATCTCCATACGGGTCTGGCGATGAGAATTGCAGACGTTGCAATAGACTATCGCACTCCTTGGCAAAATAAGATGCTGCGTGCCATTAAAACAGCCTATGCCACGGCGCCGTTTTTTATTCATTACTACGACGAGCTCAGCGAACTATTGTTGCGTCGCACCAACTCGCTGTTAGAGTACAACACAGAGCTACTCCTTTTTCTGTTGCATGCCTTAAAGATAGAGCGTCCCTTTTCATACACGAGTATCTACGAAAACTCTCCTGCTGCTGTAGCAGATTTGCGGCAATCTTTTCACCCCAAGCAGACACGCCCAGAGCAGTTGCATTACTACCAAGTTTTTGCCGATCGGCTACCTTTTTATCCCAATGTTTCTGTTATAGATTTGCTTTTCAATGAAGGAGCTAATGCGTTACTAACGTAAATTCGTAGGATACGCAGCGCCGTTTGCATGGCGTAATGCGCTAATTATCACGTACTATAGCCTCGTTAAAGTCTAACGGCATTTGTAAAATTTACGCGTAACCAATTAAACACTACCGATATTAGAAAAATACGCTAACTTTGTGCCGTGTTTAATTAAACTTTGAGAGTTTAGGAATGATAAATCATTATGAGACTGTCTTCATTGCTACTCCCGTTTTATCTGAGACTCAGGTAAAGGAGACAGTCGAGAAGTTCCGCTCCTTCATCACGAGTAATGGTGGAGAGATGGAAAATGAGGAGAACTGGGGGCTGAAGAAGTTAGCCTATCCGATTCAGAAGAAGGAGAACGGATACTATTTCCTTTTTCAGTTTGCCGCAGCAGGCGACATTGTAGACCGTCTGGAGACGCAGTTCCGTCGCGACGAGCGCGTAATTCGTTTCTTGACAATTCGTCTCGATAAGGATGGCTTAGAGTATGCCAACAAGCGTCGCATGAAGAAAACCGAGGGCGAAACCCCTGCACAAAACGAGGAGGAGAATAAGTAATGGTACAAGCACGTGGTGGTGAAATTCGTTATTTAGCTCCGCCAACAGTAGAAGTAAAGCGGAAGCGTTACTGCCGTTTTAAGAAAAACGGGATCAAGTATGTAGACTACAAAGACCCCGAGTTTCTGAAGAAGTTCTTAAACGAACAAGGGAAGATACTTCCACGCCGTCTGACAGGTACTTCTTTGAAGTATCAACGGCGTGTTGCACAGGCCATTAAGCGTGCACGTCACCTTGCCCTGCTGCCATTTGTTACTGACTTATTGAAGTAGGAGGACGGAAACTATGGCAGTTAATAACAATACCGACGTTCTAAAACAACCACTCAAGAAAGGTTGTATACGCGTCATCCTTACGGAGAATGTTCGTGGGCTGGGCGATAAAGATGACATGGTAGAAGTGCGTGCCGGATATGCTCGTAACTATTTGATCCCTAAAAAGGTTGCCTTGGCAGTTACGCCTTCGGTGCTCAAACAGCATGAAGAAATTAAGCGTCAGCAACAGCATAAGGAGGAAAAGTTGCGTCAAGAAGCTACGGCGCGCGCAGCAGAAATTTCGAAGATTAAACTCGTAATTGGCGCTAAGACGAGCACTACGGGGAAGATCTTTGGCTCGGTGACCACCATTCAGCTCGCAGAAGCGTTGGCAGAGAAAGGGGTTAACGTTGACAGGCACGACATCACAATTGAGGACGTCATTAAGGAAATTGGAACTTACCATGCACGGATCAAGCTCTATAAAGAACTTAATGCTCAGATCTCCTTCCAAGTAGTGTCTGAATAAGAGTGTAAATCTATTTTCATTGTATCTTGAGAAAAAGGATACCTCAAAAGGGTATCCTTTTTTATTTAATTTTTTTT
>CAJPTS010000149.1 GCA_905373625.1 Bacteroidia bacterium | reverse complement strand
AGAGAAGCTGTATGTTACAGTATTTGAGGGGTTAGCCCAACTAGGCTTAGAGCCAGACGACGAGGCGCGAGACTACTGGTTAGAACATGTGCCCGAAGCGCGCGTGCTTTACGGCAGTGCCAAAGACAATTTCTGGGAAATGGGCGACATGGGACCGTGTGGTCCGTGTTCTGAAATACACATAGACCTCCGTAGCGAAGAGGAATGTGCCAAGATTCCAGGACGCGACCTAGTAAATAAAGATCACCCCGAGGTCATAGAGATCTGGAATTTGGTCTTTATGCAGTACAATCGGAAGGCAGACGGTAGTCTCGAACCGCTACCAGCTAAGAATGTGGATACGGGGATGGGCTTCGAACGCCTCTGCCGTGTACTACAAGGCAAGAAAAGCAACTACGACACAGACATATTCCAAGATATAATAGCCAAAATATCAGATCTATCGGGCTTGAAGTACAAGGAGAATGAGAAAGTAGATGTGGCGCTTCGCGTCGTTGCAGACCATGTACGCGCCGTGGCGTTCTCAATTGCTGATGGACAGCTCCCCTCGAATAACAAAGCTGGGTATGTCATTCGCCGAATACTGCGTCGTGCAGTACGTTATGGTTACTCTTTCTTAGGCTTTCGCGAGCCATTTATGTGTCAACTCGTCCCCACGCTGATCAGACAAATGGGGGAGAATTATCCAGAATTGAAAGCGCAGGAACGTCTCATAGAGAGCGTAATGCGCGAGGAAGAACAGGCGTTTCTGCGGACGTTGGAATCAGGAATACATCTTTTAGAGAACAAGGTAGCCGAGCTAAAACGGGAGCAAAAAAGCGTACTGGATGGCGAGACGGCCTTCAAACTTTACGATACTTACGGTTTCCCCGTTGACCTTACAGATCTGATGCTGCGTGAGCAACAAATGACGGTGGATGGTGCGGGCTTTGAACGTTGTATGGCCGAACAAAAAGAACGATCGCGTAGTGCAGCGGAAACGGTGACGGGCGATTGGCATGTGGTACGCGAGGGTGCTAATACGCAGTTTGTCGGTTATGATGAACTGCAAACCCCTGTACACATATTGCGCGTGCGCACGGTTACTAGTAAAAAGGGGGAACGGATTTACCAGATCGTGTTAGACAAATCGCCCTTTTATGCAGAACAAGGGGGACAGGTGGGTGACACGGGTACACTGATATCTACGCACGAGCGTCTGACCGTCCTAGGGTGCGTGAAAGAGAATGGGCTTCCCGTGCTTTTGGTAGATCGGCTGCCAGAAAAACTGGAGGCAGATTTTGAGGCTTACATAGATATTGAGCGTCGAAAGAATATTACCGCACACCACACGGCAACGCATTTATTGCACTATGCCTTGCGTCAGGTACTGGGCACACACGTAGAACAACGCGGATCGCTGGTCGAAGCAGACCATTTGCGTTTTGACTTCTCACACTTCCAAAAGATGACCACTACAGAGATACGCGAAGTGGAAAAAAAGGTAAACCAGTTGGTACGCTCCTGTTACACCCGCGATGAGCGTCGTTCTGTCCCCATTCTCGAAGCTCAGAAACTGGGCGCAATGGCGCTCTTTGGAGAGAAGTATGGAGACGTGGTACGTGTCATGCAGTTTGGTCCTTCGATTGAGCTATGCGGAGGTACACATGTAGCGAACACGGGCGAGATTGGGTTGTTTCGTATCGTCTCCGAAGGCGCTATAGCGGCAGGCATACGTCGTATAGAAGCCGTGGTCGGTGCAGCGGCAGAACAGCGCGATTATGAAATGAGTGATACGCTAGTAACTATCGACGAGCTACTACACGCACAAGGAAAAGCGCTTACAGCCGTACAAAATCTACACGAAGAAAATGCGACACTCCGGAAAAAAATCGAACAGTATAAAACAGCTCAGTTGCACGATGTTGCAAACAAACTCTTCGCCACTGCCGATAGGCATGAAGATGTTAGCTATGTGAGTGCTGTTCTAAAGGACATGAGTGCAGACGACCTTCGTGAAATGGGTACATATCTATGCTCACTCGCATCTAAAGTTGGTGTAGTGCTCGGTTCTGTTACTGATGCGAAGCCGCTTATATTGGTATGTATGAGTGAAGCGCTAACTAAATCTGGAGCGCCGTCTGCGGGGGCAATTGTAAAAGAAGTAGGTAAACTCATCGGCGGTGGCGGAGGAGGTCAGGCACACTTTGCTTCTGCGGGAGGTAAAAATGCCGCAGGCCTCGAAGAGGCAGTAAAAACAGCAATGGAGAAACTGAAGGGGGCGTAATTGATATTTGCTTCGAGCGCAGATTTTACTAGTTAAGTAACGACAGAGGGTGTGTCAAAATAAAATTTGGCACACCCTTTTTAGATGTGTTCAGAATACATAAAATGCAAATCTCTGAAAAAGAAGGGCGAAAGGGAACATACGTGCCCAACCCCGAATTTTCTCAAGCAATACTGCATGTCGTTTGCACACTATAATGCACCGTGTTACTTAATTCTGTACAACTGGTTATCTTTGTTTTAGAGAGAAATTTGCAGAACAAATAATAGAGAATAAAAGCCCTAAGTGTAAAGAACAGCGTTATGCAGCGAGCTTTAGATTTTTTGCAAAAAAATAACGAAGTAGCTTTTGCCACCTGCGATAGGAATCGCCCACGTATACGCGTATTCCAGATCATGAAGCAAGAAGGCACTACACTTTATTTTGCCACCTCGCCACAAAAGGACGTGTATCAAGAACTGCGCACGAACCCGAATGTAGAAATACTCGCCATGGCAAATAAAATCTCAGTGCGCTGTATAGGCAATGTGCAGTTCACGGTTGAAGATGCTGTGCAGAAATGGATTTATGATAATACGCCTGTTTTACAAAGACTTTATACGGCTTACGCTAAGTTGGCTTACTTCGCACTCCCCGTCCAGATTATTGATTATTACGACCTGAACCCAACGCCCCCGCTTTTTCTCCACTTCGATCTCCTAGCAGGCACAGAAGGGAAAGGGTTTGTCGGCGAACGATTTGCAAAAAATGGAAACCAATAGGTTGAAAAATTTAGACATTGCGCTCTCGTATCTGTGCGCAGAATTAGGAGATAGAGCCCCCGAACTGCCAACAGACTTCCATGCTAAACAGCAGCTTTTGCGTGCGCTAATGAACGTGCGTCTACCCAATCCCGTATCTTCGCGCTTTTTGAAAGCTCAAGATCAAGAATTAGCTGCGCAACGAGACGAAAAAGGAGTCGTCGAGATCGAGGAAAAAGGAATTGTACTCTGGCAGGGCGATTGCACGCGTCTTAAAGTAGATGCCATAGTAAATGCGGCCAATAGTAAGTTGTTGGGGTGTTTCGTTCCTTTGCATAAATGCATAGATAATGCCATTCATTCGGCTGCGGGGCTTCAACTCCGAGAGGAATGTTACCAACTCATGCAGCGACAGGGCTACGATGAGGAGACTGGTAAGGCGAAAATTACTAAGGGGTACAATCTGCCTGCGTCACATGTCATTCATACCGTTGGTCCGATAATTTCTAATGGTGTCCCGACCCAAGCGCAGTGTAAACAACTCGCGTCGTGTTACCAATCGTGTCTCGAACTCGCTGAAAAAGAGCATTTAGCAAGCATTGCATTCTGCTGTATATCTACAGGAGAGTTCGGTTTCCCACAGCAGTTAGCAGCGCAAATTGCAATACAAACTGTAAGAGAATTCTCCTGTAAATCACTAAAAACCATAGTGTTTAATGTCTTCACAGACACCGACTATGCCATCTACCGCGAGCTTCTTGCAACGAATTGCGAAGACCCAACAGCTCATTCGTGAGGCTGATTATTTGCTGATCGGGGCAGGAGCAGGGCTCTCGGCAGCAGCAGGACTCGAATATGCGGGCGAAGACTTTCAGCGCGAGTTTCTGCCTTGGATTCAGCGCTACGGTATTACAGATTTATACACCTCGTCTTTTTACCCCTTCCCCTCCGAGGAAGAGCTTTGGGCATACTGGGCGCACCATATTTGGTTTACGCGCTTTCGTCCCAACGCGTTGAAGCTTTATCTAGATCTCTTCCAACTGGTTAAGGCGAAGGAATATTTTGTCATAACCACCAATGTTGATGCACAGTTTGAAAAGTCTGGATTCGACAAGGAACGAATTTTTGCCACACAAGGAGATTATGCCTATTTACAAGCGCGCAGCGGGAATCCGAAAACTCTAGTATATAACGAAGCGTGGGTGAAAAAGGCGCTACAGGCTACCGTCCAGTGTCGTATTCCTACCGAACTCGTCCCCCGACATCCTGAAACGGGCGAGCTAATGAGTCCGAATTTGCGGTGCGATAATACATTCGTAGAAGACGAGCACTGGCATCAGCAGTTGGAGCGTTATCAAGCTTTTGTACAAAATGCCCTCGATGCCAAACTCTTATTACTGGAGTTCGGAGTTGGGTTTAATACGCCCTCTATCATTCGTTTCCCATTTGAGACTTTTGCGCTCCGCGCACCTCGTGCTACGTTGGTACGCTTTAATCGCGATTATCCACAGCTACACAACGATGAGATTCAGAATTTCCTTCTCTTCGCCGAGGATTTACCTTTGGTGGTTGAGAAACTACAGGCGAACGCGAACTAGGTCTCTCTATACGCATAGAACATCAGGCGTTTTAGAAGATTGCTTATTAGAAATAGTTTACAAATATTCTTTACCTTTGCTAAGAGCGCGGAGAGGAAAAGCGTACGTCTTGGAAGGACGCTTCAAAAAATAAATGTACGAGTTATGAAGCCATCAGTAAAGTGTCTAGTTGTATTTGCATTCGCTACGTTGAGCGTATGGGGGCTCACAAGCTGCCACAGTGGAAC
>CAJPTS010000148.1 GCA_905373625.1 Bacteroidia bacterium | reverse complement strand
AAGGTCTACAAGCCGCTTTTTATTATCGTCCACTAGGATGTACTCAATTATCTTTTTCTTCGGATCAAACGGATAAAGCTCATCTAGCCCCATAGATTTCACAGCAATCTTGATAATCTCTTCGTCTGAAATCCCTGTAGAGCGCTCTTGTTTTTCCAAGAAGTACTTCCCAGCATCCAAAATCGCTTTGAGTGGCACTACACCTACTAATTCAGAGCCTGTAACACGCACACCACGAGCGTCGGCCTTTTTTACGCACTCCTCAAAGGCTACATGTAGAGGCGTAATGTCTATATTTGTTAGGTTGATAGAAACCTGTGCAATGCCGAACTCTTCTATAAACCAACCGATTGCTTTGCAGGCTTTTAGTGATCCAGGTTGCATAACCACCTTCCCGTTCGCATCGAGCTTCTTTTTGCCAGTTATCGGATTCCCCTCGCGTACGGGACGACCTTTTTCTCGGATGTCAAATGCAATAGCGTTGGCTCGACGCGTAGAAGTACTGTTCAGGTTCACATTATAAGCCACTAGGAAGTTCCGAGCTCCTACTGCCGTAGCACCAGACTTGGCATTGAACTTTGCAGAACCAAAATCGGGCTTCCACTCTTCGCTTGTTACACGTTGAGGTAGAGCCTCGTATTCGCCAGCGCGGCAAGCAGCCAGATTCCGACGCTCGGGTTTGAATGCAGCATTTTCGTAGCAGTATACTGAAATTCCGAGCTCGTCTCCTATACGTTTTGCCAGTTTTCGTGCATACTCCACCGTTTCCTCCATCGTGATATTAGATACGGGCACGAGTGGGCATACATCTGTAGCGCCAAAGCGTGGGTGCGCCCCGTGGTGTTTACTCATATCTATGAGCTCTGATGCGCGCTTTACGGCGCGGAATGCGGCCTCGCAGACAGCTTCGGGCGTCCCTACCATGGTTACCACCGTGCGATTGGTAGCTTTGCCAGGGTCTACATCTATCAGACGCACGCCTTCCACGGTTTGGATCTCTGCCGTGATTTGATTGATGACGTTCATGTCGCGCCCCTCGCTAAAATTGGGGACGCATTCTATGAGTTTTTGAAGTGCCATAATAGAACACAGTTATTTATACTTGTACAAAAGTACGCAAGTTGCTACGAATGGCAATAACCGGCGCACGGGGGACGTCTTTGATTTGGTAGTGTCTGCGAAAGTGCGTAAGTCTTTATGTCTTGGAAAAACACATAAAAGATTTACTAGAAAAACGATGTTAGTCGCTGAATATCAATTAGCTGACCTGTGATTTACGATCAGAATAAAGAAAAAATCGTCTGATAAATTACTGCCCTCTCGCAGCCTTTTGCATTACTTCCTCTTTCCACTCCTTGATGTTGCGCGTCTTCTCATCAAAGCTCACTCCCACAAGATGAATGGGACGTTTCGTGGCACGAACCTTTTTAAGATACCCCTGCTCCTTAATCTGAGCAATGGCATCCTCGGCTGAGCCTTCTGTGGTCACCTTAAATTCAAAAAGATAGACGTGCTTGCGTGTGTTAACCATCATATCCACACGTCCTGTGGCACATACCACCTCGCTCTGCGCGTGTATACCCAGCAAGCGGAAAACAACGTAAAGAACCGACTGGTAGTACTGTTCACGGAGTGGGCGTCCCGTCTCATCGTTCGGGATGTTACCATAGAGAATACCCGCCAAGACCTCTTCTACAAGCTTCATCGTATCTACCAAGTTGCCCGCATTGAGCCACTCGTACAGATTTATGATCGTGGGCGTAATCGTGGTGCGAGGTAGGCGAGAAGTATAGTAGGGAAGTAACTCTTTCAAGAATCCGAAGCGCACCTCTTCGTTCGGGTAGCCAAGACGCAGGAGACCAGCAGTGGTAAGAAACTTTTTGATTGTCAGATAGCCTGATTGGAAAAGGAGTGGAACGATAGCATCATCATCGTTGTACCGGAAATCTTGCACGTCATTTACATCTATACTCACGTTTTTATCAAACTCAGGCATAAACTCTTGCTTCCGTTTGATGTAATTCACCAAGTAAGTGGGCGTCGCAGTCTCAAACCAGTAATAGCCGTATGTTTTCTTCGCTAATACATTGAGCAGGCTGAAAGGGTTGTAAACATGTTCGCTCGAACTGGCAAAACAGTAGCCGTCGTACATCTTTTTGAGCGTCTCAAGGGTTTTCTCCGTAGAGCTACTCTGTGCTTTAGCAAGCGCCTCAATCTCAGGAGTAAAATGCAGTTCAAGCTCTTGTTCAGTAAAGCCACACACGCCCGCAAATTCATCCCAAAGCGAAATATCCATTAACTGGTTTGCTCCGCTAAAGAGATTGATTTTACTAAACTTAGTCACTCCTGTTAATAATGCAAAGCAGATATAACGATCGCACTGTTTGAGTACTTCAAAAAAAGCCTTGAGTAGAGAACGGATCTCGTTGTTCAGCACTTCATCTAAGACCGTCTCTAGGAGGGGCTTGTCGTACTCGTCGATCAGGATTACTACCTGCTTTCCCGTGTTTTGATAGAGATTCTTGATCAGTGCTATAAACCGTTCTTCAGGAGCATCGCCATCCTTTTTTACACCATACAGTCTTTCGTGGCTTGTAAGTTGTGCAGAAAGACGCGTTACTAGTGCCTCGCGGTTTATATAATCTTTGGCATTAAAGTCAAAATAAAGCACAGGGTGCTCCTCCCACGGCTCACGATTTTGCTGCTGAGCGATGGTCTCCTCTACCTGCTCAATGTAGAGTCCTGCGAAGAGCTCCTTTTTCCCTTCAAAATAGGCGCGAAGAGTCGACAGGAAGAGACTTTTCCCGAATCGGTGTGGGCGACACAGCAGGAATGCCTTGTAGCGCGAAACGAGTTTTGCGAGGTACTGCGTCTTATCTACGTAGAGGTTATTGCGTCGGCGCAAGTCTTCAAAATCTTGAAAGCCGAGGGGGAGTTTTCTGATCGTTTCCATCGTGATCTCTTTTCTGTTATACGAAGATACGGAAAAACAGCGGATGGGAACAGAACGCGGCTAAAACGCGCTTCGCAATAATTATATTCAGCGGACGGGCTTTTGCACTTCTATTTCTCTATTTACCCGCTCTGCGGTACACACCACGTTGCTCCGCGCGTGTATACACTCTTAGCACTCTTAAAAAGGGGGAAAATTTCATTTCGACACACCATCAAATACAATTATGTGTGCTTCATATCACACCATTAAATTCATTGATCAAGCACATATAGCACCGTTATTACAGAAAATACCTAGATAACGAATATGAAATAAAACGTTATTTTTGCCCCGTTGAACATCAATAAATTGATTACGGAAATGAAAAAATTACTTTGTGGTGTAATGGCGTTTGCGATTACGGCTAGCGCACTTTCGTTGAACTCTTGCGATGACAAGATTGTTAGCTCCGAGAATAAGATCGATACGAGCAAAAAGGCGACTCTCATCATTAATACAGGTATTGTGCAAAAAGCTGGCGAAAAGGCAGTAGCTATGTCAGGTCAAGTAACAATATTGCTTTCTGCAGAGAACAAAAACCTTGGTGGATCAGGCGATGGTAGTTACATCCAGTACGAGACATTAAGCGGAGAAAAACTTACCGTAGAAGTTCCTGTATTGAGCAAAGGGACAGAATATAAGTTAATTATGCCAGAATTTGTTGCTGAGTACAATAACGGCTCAGAATCATCGCAATACCAATACAAAGGATCTGAAGAATCAAGTAAAACTACTTTTACTTTGAAACCTGGTGATGTGCAGGTTTTGAAGATCAAGTATCAAGGTTCAAACAAAGTAAAAGTGGAGTAATTGAAACCTTATCTAGACAAATTGGTAAATAAAGGACAATAGGTAATGAAACGTATAGCATTACTCCTGTCTGCTTGCGCCTTCTCCGTTTCCGCGGCGTTGGCACAGGACGGGACGAAAACAATAGAGTATCCCGCAGCAGGCTCATTTGCCGTTGGTATCGAAGCGAGTCCTATTTTAGACTTCGTTGGAAATATGTTCAATGGTAACCCAGACAATGCTTCTGCTAGTCGTTGGGCTAAAGGCGATTATACTCTTCATGGGCGTTATTTCTTGACAGACAATACTGCAGTTCGTCTACATTTGCGCTTTAATCCTGAAGATAATAAAACAGTGACGCGGAAATTTGTTAAGGACGACGCGGCTACGGTGCTAAACCCTTTATCGAATGATAAAGTAGAAGACAAGCAGGTAGCGTGGAAAAATGATTGGCGTATTGCTGCTGGTTATCAGATGTTCCGTGGTAGCGGTCGTCTGCGTGGCTTCTATGGTGGCGATGTGTACTATCGTTATGAGAAAGAAACTAAAAGCTACTACTATGGTAATATAATGAACAGCTTTAATGCTACTCCTACCACAACAACAAATTTTCAGACGGGGGCTGTAGGGACGCCAACAGATCGTACGTTGAATGAATATGGTGGTGGTAAACACTCCTTGGGGCTTATCGGGTTCACAGGGGCAGAATATTATTTCATCTCCAATGCATGCATTGGGTTTGAAGTAGGTCTCGTATTACAAGGTTCGATCGCTACACGTGGAAAGTCTATTTCGGAAAAAATGGTAGGTGCAGAGCATGTGACGATGGAAGAAGAAACTGCACCCAGTAATGCACTTTTCCACTTTGGTACGAACGCGGGTAAGAGAGATTTGAAAGATCCTTCAGGTAAGGGTGGTCTTGCTGGAACAGGTTATGGTAACTTCTACATTATGTTCCACTTCTAGACCAAAGTCAGAAAAACTGTAATAATTCGATGGGGGTGTTGCAAAAGTCCTTGTTTGTAGCATTTGGTGATATCATAAAAAGTTCG
>CAJPTS010000147.1 GCA_905373625.1 Bacteroidia bacterium | reverse complement strand
GGATGAACGATCGCGCCAAATTGTACCGTCGTCTCAATAAAATTCCAGAAGAGTGGGGCACAGCCGTTAACGTTCAGTGTATGGTTTTTGGGAATATGGGCGACACCTCTGCTACTGGGGTAGCCTTTACTCGCGATGCTGCTACAGGAGAACGAATTTTTAACGGTGAGTTCTTAGTTAATGCGCAGGGAGAAGATGTGGTGGCCGGTGTACGTACGCCTCAACCCATTACTATCGAAGGTTCGCGACGTTGGGCAAAACTGAAAGAAGTTTCCGAAGATGAAAGAAAACGCGTTGCGCCATCGCTTGAAGAGGTTATGCCACAAGCATTTGTCGAATTAAATGCAATACAGCATAAGCTTGAAGAACATTATCATGACATGCAGGACATCGAGTTTACAATTCAAGATGGGAAGCTCTGGATGCTCCAAACGCGTTCTGGTAAGCGTACGGGTATGGCTATGGTAAAGATGGCCATGGATATGCTCGATGAAGGTATGATTGATGAAAAGACGGCTGTGCTACGTGTTGAACCTGAAAAATTAGATGAGCTTTTACACCCAGTTTTTGATAAGAGTGCGTTGGCTAAAGCGACTGTCGTTGCATCTGGGCTGCCAGCCTCACCAGGCGCTGCAACGGGACGTATAGTCTTTTTTGCCGATGTTGCAGAAGAGTGGGCGGCACGCGGCGAACAAGTTATTTTGGTGCGCCAAGAAACATCGCCAGAAGATTTGCGCGGGATGCACGCTGCTAATGGTATTTTGACGGCACGCGGTGGTATGACCTCGCATGCGGCCGTAGTGGCGCGCGGGATGGGAAAATGCTGCGTATCTGGCGTAGCAACTCTAGATATTGATTATGCTAAACGCGAGATGAAGACGCCTAGTGCTGTATTTAAGGAAGGCGATTGGATCTCTTTAGACGGTAGTACAGGACGTGTTTATGCAGGTCAAATAGAAACTCGGGCTGCTGACATGAGCGGAGATTTTGCACGCCTAATGCAATTGGCTGATAAATATGCTAAAATTAAGGTGCGTACCAATGCAGATACGCCTCATGATAGTACAGTTGCTCGCAATTTTGGCGCTCAAGGTATCGGACTTTGCCGTACCGAGCACATGTTTTTTGAGGGAGAGCGTATCACTGCTATGCGTGAAATGATCCTTGCAGAAAACGAAGAAGGACGTCGTAAAGCCTTGGCTAAGTTACTTCCCATGCAGCGCGAAGATTTTGTCGGAATCTTTGAAGCTATGCATGATTTGCATGTAACCGTTCGCCTTCTTGATCCGCCTTTGCACGAATTCTTACCTAAAACGCATACTCAACAAGAAGCGCTTGCAAACCAACTCGGTGTGAAGGCCGAAGACTTAAAGAATATTGTCGAGCAGTTGCAGGAAGTAAACCCGATGTTGGGATTTAGAGGTTGCCGTTTAGGGGTTCTTTATCCTGAAATCACACAAATGCAAACTCATGCCATTATTGAAGCAGCGCTTATATTGAAAAAGAAAGGTGTCAACGTTCATCCCGAAATCATGGTTCCGCTCATTGGGCATGTCAATGAGTTTAAGAACCAAAAGGCTGTTATCATAGCTAAGGCTGAAGAAATTTTCAAGAAATACAATGATCGTATAGAGTTTAAGATCGGTACTATGATTGAAATCCCACGTGCCGCTCTAACAGCCGATGAAATTGCTGCTGAAGCAGACTTCTTTAGTTTTGGCACGAATGACCTCACCCAGATGGTGTTCGGCTATAGCCGAGACGATATAGGACGTTTCTTGCCTTATTATCTTAAAGAAGGAATTCTGAAATTTGATCCCTTCAAAACTCTCGACCGTAAAGGCGTCGTCTCACTTATTGCACGCGCAGTTGAATTAGGAAGAGCGGCTAAACCAGACATCTCGCTCGGTATTTGCGGTGAGCACGGTGGCGATCCTACATCCATCGAGTACTGCTGCCACTTGGGACTTAACTACGTAAGTTGTTCCCCTTTCCGTGTCCCTATTGCCCGTCTTACGGTTGCTCGTGCGGCAATTTTAGATGAAAAACAAATTAGGAGTACTAGAAGTAAAAAGGAGGCTTTGACCTCCTTTTTTTATGCTCTATTATTTTTTTGACAATCTGATAAAATACAAATTTTATCCAAATAAATTTCAATTGCGTAAGCGTTTTTTTATATGATATTTTCCTTCTTTTAGGCATAAAACTGCGAGTTGATGTTCTCAGATTATGTTTAACTTGCATGCGTAGTTCAAGCTTCTTGAAGGATGTTTTTGTCAACTTGCGTTTTGGAATAAAATTTGTTCGTAGGACTCTGATAGGGTATATTGATATGAAAAACAAGGATATACTGAGCATTTCTTTATTGCTTTTTGCGATATTGGTACTTTTCGTAGACAGAAGTCATGCACAGATTTCAAAGAGTTTCTGGTTTGATGTTCCCGAGGTTACTCGTGGGCATGTAATCCCGTCGGGAGGACCTCCTGCCACTGATAATAAAGTGCATGTCTATTTGCATCTCTCGGCTGCGTCATCTAATCCTACTACAGTTCGCTTAGAATTACCAGCAGAAACAGGTTTCGGACAGCATGACTTTAATATTCCTGCTGATGGTAAGATTAAAATATCGTTATCTCGCCACGGACTGGCATCACCACCTGCTTACATAAAGGATTGGTTTGCTGTTCCTGAAAAGTGGCCTGTAAATAACTCTACCAGTGTTGGGAATCCTTGGGCGACTACGGGTAACTTACGTTATGTTCCGCAGGCGGATCGATACAAATACATAGAAAATGTGCTTGATTGGTCGGAGTGCGATATGACAGCGGCTGAACCTTATTTCAATCGTACCAATAAGGGGGTGCATATATATAGTGTTGCATCTGCCTTTTCAAACGGAAAAGCTGATCTTCCTTTTAAAGCTTTTATTGAAATTGCCAACGGAGCTAATCGTGATTTGATGGTTTTGAAGGGCGAGGCGGCAGAAGGAACTGAGTTTTCTATTCCTATGCAGACTAGGTTCACGTTGCGTGCAGCACGTTATAATCAGATGCTCTGTTCGCCTTATCGTTCTTTTAATATAACAGCGACCGAACCTAGGACACTTGTAGAAATCACGGTAAAAAATCCAATTTGGTTGCGTACGAATGGGAATCACTATCACGGCAAACTGGGCGATGTCTTACCCGCAGGAACTCACAGAATTGTTCTAGAGCGTGGACAATCTTGTATTGTTACTCCACATGATGAAAAATTTACTACAGGTCAGCTGGGGGATGAAACTTATGGACACAGCGACGCCTATCAAGTTTCTAGGCGCAATAATAAAACGTTAGAAGGCTCTTACGTGCGCTCTATTAAAGATGTACCTGGTTATTCGGGCGGTAAGCTTGTTATTACCTACCAAGAACAATTAGTTCACGGCTACAATCCTGACATTATAATGGATCAGCTAATTCCGAACGATGTGGCAGGTGTTAATTACGGAATTATTCGAGGTATTCGTCTAGCTGAGCGTGATCTAGAACATGTCTATGTAGTGGCTATTGAAGATGGTACTGTTGTTAATATGACAGGTTTTCCGCCCGCGACTTTGTCAAAGAATCAGCAGAAGGAGTATCCGCTTAAAGGAGATGGGAAGGATGCTTATGCACTTTATGCGAATAAGCCGATTCAAGTACTACATGTTTCTGGAGCAGAATGCCCTATACGGCCTCCTTATAAAACTCCTCAAGGACAAAGGGCAGGCGCTATTGTACCCCCGCTTTCTACTGAAGAAACATGTATAGGATCTAAGGTCGTGGATTTCAGCCGTAGTATGGATCATCCATTTAATTTTGTGCTGAACGTCGCTGCTTTTCAGCATCCCACGGATCCTACTTTGTGTGCAGTAGGGAATTTTAAGCTACAAAAATCGGTAAATGGCTCGCTTTTTACTGATGTGACTGGACCTGAATTAGCGGTTCAGAACTATCTAAATAATCCTGCAAACTGGAAGACTTTTCCTGGCGCAAATGCGGCTATAAATAAGTGGAAGTGGATCTCTGTAAATACAGATGGGCTAGTACCAAGTAATCCAGATATTATGCAAGTGTATGCCGATGCTGCTCGTACACAAATTGTTGCTTATCGTCTTATCAATACTGCTAACGTCTTTCATTTGGGAGTTCTTAATGGCGAAGGAGCTAATGATGCACTTTATGGCTATTTCTCCGATTTCCGCAAGGTCGAAGTTGGTATTAATGTGAAAGATAAAAATGGTGCTGTATTGAGTGGTGGTCTGATCCCCATCTGTCGTGGAGCTGACGTTGAGCTTGATGCTGGTACTGGTCTTCAATATGCACGTTATACTTGGTCGCCTGCGAGATACTTAACCTCTACAACGGATCCTAAAGTTGTGGTTAAAAACCCAAAAGTTTCTACACAGTACCGAGTTGTAATTACAGGGTACTGCGATATGGCTCCAGATGCGCGCATAAGTATTGAGGTCTCTCCTGTAATTGAAGCGACCATGTCGGGACCTTCTGTGCTTTGTGGTACAGGAGAGTTACCTGTCGAACTTGCTGAGTTAGGAGGCGCGCTTAAGCTCAATCTGATAATGATGAAGGAGCTTACAAGTTCTCCCCCTACGTATGACACGCCTATTTTGCTTGGCAATGTAAACTTAACAGATGAGACTTATAAAAAAATCATAAACTTCACGAATGCAGTTTCGAATGAGCAACGTTATTTAGTGAAAGCAACACTGTCTAATAACGGTTGTTCGCAAGTGTTGGAACACGACATAAGTGTCTTCCCTGCGATCAAGAAACCCCAGCTCGACTTTCTTGTTCCGCCCGCCACCTATCCGCGCTGCGC
>CAJPTS010000146.1 GCA_905373625.1 Bacteroidia bacterium | reverse complement strand
GTAGCTTTTGTTTCTTCCTTAATGAGCGCTTCGGTTTCAGGCGTTCCGTCCCAATGCGCTGATACAAAGCCCCCCTCTTCGTCTAATACACGTTTGAACTCCTCGTAGGTGTCAACTTTTCGGATATTGGCTTCGACAAATTTTAGCGCCTTTTGGTACATGTCGTGCTGGATCGTATCGAGCAGTGCGGGAATGCGCTCTGCTAAACCAGCAATGGGTTCTGAGTGCTTCTCGAGTGTATCGCGTCGCGCAAGTTCCACTGTCCCATTAGCAAGATCACGTGGTCCGATGGCTATGCGGAGCGGTATACCATGCATCTCGTGTTCGGCGAACTTGAAACCAGGCTTCAAATTATCGCGGTCATCAAACTTTGCGACTACACCCGCTGCTTTTAACTCCCGCAATAAGGTCTCAGCGCAGGCACGTATTTGTGTACGCTCTTCCTCAGTTTTATATATGGGTACGATGACAACGTGTACCGAGGCTAATTTCGGTGGCAGTACTAACCCGTTATCGTCAGAATGCGTCATGATGAGCCCACCGATCAAGCGTGTTGAAACGCCCCAAGAGGTTGCCCATACATACTCCAATTTACCATTGACGTCTGCGAATTTTACATCAAAAGCCTTAGCGAAATTCTGTCCTAAGAAGTGCGACGTACCTGCCTGCAAAGCCTTACCGTCTTGCATTAACGCCTCAATGCAATAAGTATTCACTGCACCTGCGAAACGTTCAGATTCGGTTTTAACGCCTACTATAACGGGCATAGCCAGCCATTCGCGGGCAAAAGTGGCATAGACGTTTACCATGCGCTGTGCTTCTTCTTCAGCTTCTTCACGTGTGGCGTGAGCGGTGTGTCCTTCCTGCCAAAGAAACTCTGCTGTTCGGAGGAAAAGACGCGTACGCATCTCCCAACGAACCACGTTAGCCCACTGATTTACCAAGATGGGTAAATCGCGGTAGGATTGCACCCAACTTTTGTAAGTATTCCAGATGATGGTCTCAGAGGTTGGACGTACGATGAGCTCTTCTTCTAGCTTCGCATCGTCATCCACAACTACACTTCCACCTTCGGGAGAGGTTTTTAAGCGATAATGGGTTACTACGGCGCATTCCTTTGCAAACCCCTCGACGTGCTCAGCCTCACGACTGAGGTAGGACTTCGGTATAAAAAGGGGGAAGTACGCGTTGACGTGCCCCGTTTCCTTGAACATGGCGTCGAGTGCGTCGTGCATTTTTTCCCAAATAGCGTATCCTCGTGGTCTTATGACCATACAGCCGCGCACACTGCTGTAGTCTGCCAACTGGGCTTTTACAACCAAATCTGTATACCACTGCGAATAGTCCTCCGCACGTGTAGTAATCTCCTTCGCCATCTCCTCTTTTCTCTTGGTATAGATTTTGTTACTACCTTTAACAAAGATATAACGTACATTTTTGTACGACAAAGTAACCAAATAATATGCACATAGGGTCATAGCTCAGACCCGTAACTTTTGGAAGCCATGAAAACCAGACCCGCAATTTTATTAGGAGGAGCACTGTTAGCCACTATGCTTGCCATACAGCCCACGCTATCAGTCGCCCAGTCGCCGTACGCAGATACTTATATCAATAAGTCGTCGTTGCAAAAAGAGGCTGAAAAAGCTAGGAAGCAACGCGAACTTGAGGAGCAACGTCAGCGCGACTATGAGAAATGGTACAACGAACAACAGGCAGAAAATGCCAAAGGAGAAGGGCGAGCGCAACAGGAGACTATAAAAAAGCCCGAGGACTTTTCCTCTTACGCCGAATACCGCGAGTATCTGGATGGAATCGGACAGCACTCGAAGCCCAAAACAAGCCAGTCCGCCTCATCACAAAGTGTACAACAACACCAACAGAGTGGCTCAGTAGTGAATAACTACTACGTAAACTCGCAGTCGCAGGGTAGTTATGTAAGCACATACTCACAGGGAGGTTCGCAGCAAGTGGTTACAACGACCACGGTGGTTTATGACCCGTTCTGGGACTCCCCGTCAGTTACCATGGGGTTGTTTTTTGATCCGTGGTATATGACCACGTACCGCGTAAATTATTATCCCCCAACCCACTATTGGTACGATCCGTTCTGGAATTACCCGTGGGGTTACTCCTACTATAACTGGAACTCTCCGTGGTGCTGGGGTAATAGCTACAACCGTGGCTTCCGCGATGGTTATATAGCAGGATCGTATGACTATGGCTACTATCCGCACTACTATGGTGGTGGGTATTACGTGCCGCCTTCAATCTCTATTCCACGCGAACCGACCGTATATGGCGTTCGCCGCTCTTCGACGAGTTCCATGTCTGGTTACGGACAAGTACAACGTTCTGCAACTGCACAATCTGCACGTACACAGAGCAATACAGACGGTTACTACCGTACGAGTACCGTACAATCTACTCGCGGTGCTGATTATATGCCCACCTATACCAGTCCTGAAAACGGGAGCAGTCGTCACTACAACAGTTCAAATGCGTCACAGCAATACAGCCCGCGTCGCGACACCTATTCTGGACAAACTACGCGTCAAGGTGACCGACAGTATCAAAATTCGCAGCCAACGCGCAACTACAATAACTACAACAATAATTATAACAACTACAGCAATTACAATAGCGGTAGTAATAATTCTACTCGCACTTATACTCCGCAAACTACTACACCACCGTCGAGCACCTATAATAGTTCCACACCTCAAACGACGCGAGGGGGTGGTACAGGGTCAAGTAACTCGGGATCTGGGAATTCCGTACAACAGTCAACACGTCGGTAACTTAACGATTGACAGAAATGCGTAGAAGCACAGTTTACAAATTAGCGATAGCTCTCGGACTCTTGGGTAGCAGTACTCTTTACGCACAAGACATTCATGATCTGCTACTTTATTCGCAAAACAATCCTATATCTACCGCGCGCTCGGTAGGAGCAGGAGGAGCGATGGGCGCTATAGGTGGCGACCTCTCCACCCTCTCTACCAACCCCGCAGGTCTAGGTTTCTACCGCTCAAGCGAGGTGGCAGGAACACTGAACTTAGGGCTTAGTTTAGGAACTGAGACCTATCGGCGTCAAACCTATACAACACCATCTTTTAATGCAGATCTGGGCGGCTTGGCGCTCGTATTGAACTTTGGCAATCGGGAAAAAGAATCAGGGCTTATAGATTTTAATTTCGGGATTGCTTACAACCAGCTTGCGAGCTACGATTTTGCGTACACTGCCGAAGCAGAAAATGCTGACCACTCTTACCTAGATGCGTTGACCTTAGAAGCACAAACGCAACGCCTAACTCCTGCCGATTTTGATCGGAATGATATCTTTTCGGGCTACAACTGGTTCATGATAGCTGCACGGAAAGCGTACCTCATAGAACCCGTAAATACGAGTGGTCAGCCGTGGAAGGTTGGTCAGCCGTTTGACCATTTCCGCTCTGTTTTAGAACCAGGCGAAGTGGTGCGCCAAACTCAAATAAATACCACCACAGGTCACCTTGGCGAGATTGATTTCTCTGTGGGAATGAACTTCTCTAACACCTTATTCTTAGGTGTATCTTTGGGTGTCCAAGAACTTTACCGCTCGTGGACTACTAAACACACAGAACGCACTTTATTCCCTTCAGTACCAAATTCTACGTTGGATTATTTCGTACTCCAACAAAAAGTTAAAGAAGAGGGTATGGGGGTAAATCTAAAGGTAGGTACGGTATTAAGAGCTAATGACTACTTGCGTTTTGGTTTGGCTTTTCACACTCCTACTGTTCTCTCAGTAGAGACCTCGTTCCGTGTACAAGCAGATGCATATTTCAAAACTGGCACACCGATCCGCGAATTCTTTGAAACGCCCAAAGGCGTTAATAAATACCGATTCTATGAACCCTTCCGTGCACTTGGGTCAGTAGGAGTATTTTTAGGCTCTTACGGCTTTGTTTCGGCAGATTACATTTTCTCTTACACTCCTCTCACACGTTTTGACGACGTAGCGAATTATTCGAGTGACAATGAAGTATTCCAACGCGACACAAAACCAACCCACGAGGTTCGTGCAGGCGCAGAATTGTTACTTCTTCCCTTCGTGTTCCGTGCAGGCGGTGGGTATAAAACTTCGCCTTATGGCGAGAATCTTTACGCGCGTTACGGAGCCATGTGGTACGCAACGGCAGGCTTCGGGATGGCGTTTGACGGATTTTACTTTGACTTAGCATACCGTCACGCAGTACAAGATGGCGAGGGCGTTCTCTACAAATATGCAAATGTAGAAGCCACTTCGACGCGTTGGTCGTTCGAAGGCATGCTGCTCTCTACCATTG
Source organism: Bacteroidia bacterium (assembly GCA_905373625.1). Classification (GTDB taxonomy): domain Bacteria; phylum Bacteroidota; class Bacteroidia; order Bacteroidales; family CAJPTX01; genus Bacteroides_D. Next base: position 546 of record CAJPTS010000146.1, on the reverse strand, counting down.
GCTTTCGATTCTAATTTGCTTTATTTTTTATTAGGACGAGTCTCTCCTTTTGAGAGGCTCGTTTTTTATGCCCCGATTGCATTATGAAATATAGTGCTATAATTCCTCTTTTTTGGTGATTGTGCACAAGGTCTTACCCCTTTACCTTTGCGTCGTTAATTAAAATCATTTTAATCATGACAAAAAAGATTTGTTATGTGCTTATGGCACTTGGTGTTTGTGTTTTAGCGTCTTCATGCCGCAACAAAAAAGTTGATGATAACATACGCGAGGAGGAGAAAAAGCAGAAGCAATTAGCAGAACACGATGTTAAAACTCTCGAAATAGAGACCACCAAATTCGGTGCATGGCTCTGGATCAATTTTGAGAAAGGGCAAGCGGTACAAGCAGGCATGACCCCCGAACAAGCTATGAACTCTTCTGACTGGGATCTGGGTATTAACCGCGTGTATTTCAAAACCAATGGCGGCAAGTCTGGCAAAGGACAAGGCGCTGCCTACCATACAGATCCTCTGGTCATTGAAGATCCTAAGGCTGACGGCGTTC